>DATLXE010000439.1:0-3117 GCA_035575795.1 Gemmatimonadaceae bacterium | reverse complement strand
GGCCGGCAACTCGCGACATCGCGCGGGCAACTATTGCCTGCACGGCAGCGTGCGGGGCGAGAGTGTCCGCAGAAAACTCCCGCACCTCGCTTCGTGTGCCGGCAGCTCCGGCGCGTCCGTCGAGCGGGATGTCGAGGATATCGATGGCCCGGCCACTCGAGAATGCCTGAAGGATCGGAATCCCGTTCACGACCGTATTCACCAGCGAATGCGTGTGCCCGCTCACGATCGCATCTATTCTCGTCGTCACCTTGTTGGCCAGGTCGGCGATCTCCCCGGTGCACTGGGCCCTGTTATCGCGGCCGCAGAACGCACCGGCGTGGGCGACGACAACGACGTAGTTTGCCCCGCGTGCACGAAGGGCTTTCCCGATGCTGTCAACGATTGGGGCGGGGTCATCGAAGCGAAGGCCGACGACGTTGGACGAACGCGTTTGAGTCGGCGTCGTGACTGTCGAGACGCCGATGATCCCGATCTTGACCCGCCCACGCTGCACGATAGTGTCGTTCCGGATCCACTCGACATCGCGGCCATTGATGTAGCGCACGTTGGCCCCGAGTATCCCGTACCGGGCCTGCCTCATCCGCGCACGCAGCGTATCGACGCCCCAATCGAACTCGTGATTCCCCAGGGCGGCGGCCGCGTAACCGATCGCATCGTAGTACTCGACTACCGGTCGACCGAAGGCGAGGTTGGAGGCCAGCGTCCCCTGGAACATGTCTCCGCCATCGAGCAGGAGCGTGACGCAGCGATCGGCGCACTCGCGCCTCGCACCGTCGATTGCCGCCGCGACATAGGCAGCTCCTCCCCGTTTCACCCCTGCCCTGTCCGGCCGAGGCTCGAGTGCCCCGTGAAAGTCGTTGGTGCCGATGATTCTGAGGAAGCGCATTCCGGTCGGGAATGCGGGGGGCGCCACGCGCAGGGGCGTGGCGAGCGGTTGAGCACCGATGACCGGGACCGTCCCGGCAGCGGAGCCCGCGCCAGCGCCACGCACCAGCGACCAGTTGCGTTGAAAGAAATCCGACGAGCGGATCGTACCGCGCCGCCTGACTTCGTCAATCAGGAGCTGCCTGATCTCCGTCTGCTTGTCGTAGACCAGGGGCGCATCACGCAGCATTGCGTATCCGCCGCCGCCCGTCTGCCGGTAGTTGTTGAGGGCCATTGTAAACGCATCCGCGTCGCGCACGGGCGCACCCTTGAACTCCAGCCTGGTGATGCGCGAGCCGATCGGACGTGTGACATCGATCACGTAGTCCACGCCGGAGACGATGTCGAAGTTGTAGCCGGGAATTTTCGGGTCGGCCTCGAGTGAGGCGCCGGGTGTCGCGACACTCCTATAGTAGCGGCTGCTGAACTCGAGATACTCGCGTAGCTGCTTTCCGGTGATGCGAACGGCGCGCAGCGTGTTGTCGTATGGGTAGAGCTGAGCAACCTGCGCGATCGTAATCGGTCCGGGTGGGATCGCTGCCTCGGTCGAAAAAGCGGCTGTCGATGCGAGGTCGGTGCCCGCCTCCCGGCGCTGTGTCTCGAGGATGAAGTCGATGAGCGGCGTGTCTTCCACGCGCGCCGTCGCCGCGCTCCATTCGTCCGCCGCAGTCCCGATCGTCGTCGTCACGTAGCTAACGGTTTCGCGGTGGCCGGCGTCCGTGACGGCAAGAATTTTGGCATCCTCGGCGTGTCCAGCCGCCTGAACGAGATCGCTTTGTCCGGCGACGACGCGGATTCCACCCGGCCCGCGTGTCACGGTCAAATGCGCAATGGCGACGCTCGTCGCCCAGTTCTTCGGCTGAACCAGCCGCGTCGTGCCGATGTCGGTTCCGCGCGACTCGCGGTGTGAATGCCCATACACGATGAGGTTGATGCCGGGGATCTCGCGGGCGAGCCGGCCCGCGACGTTCTCGCCCGGCAATCCGGTGGCGACAGTATCGTAGCTCGCCGGCTCGTTGAGCCCCGAGTGCACAGTGAGAAGAACGACGTCGGCACCGGCCTCGCGAACTTCCCGCACTGCCTCTCTCACCGCCGGAACGATGTCGCCGACACGCAGCCTGCCCCGCACGTTCTCCGCATCCCAGACCATCACGCCCGGTGTCGTCGCCCCGACGATGCCGACCTTGATTCCCTGCCGCTCGACGATCGTCCAGGCGCGGTAGGCATGAATGCCCGCCGGGTCGAGGCGGTAGGTATTGGCGGAGAGAAACGGGAATCGTGCCTGGCGCACCATGCTGTCGAGATATGGAACGCCGTAGTTGTACTCGTGATTTCCGATTGCGGCGGCGTCGTAGCCCATCGCATTCATCGCTGCGACGATCGGGTTGCTGCGGTCGGAGCGCACGCGTGCCGCGACATAGGCGAGCGGATTGCCCTGCAGCAGGTCGCCCGCGTCCAGCAGAATGACCCGGCCGGGATTAGCCGCGCGAACAGAATCCACGATCGTCGCCGCGCGGGAAAGTCCGCGCCCCAACTCGGCGGTATCGCCGTAGTAATCCCAACCGCGAAGCCGCCCGTGCACATCGGTGGTCGCGGCGACGACAATGTCCACCGGTCCGGAAACGCTGCCCGCTCCCGGAGCCCCGGTGGCGCATGCGGAGAGAAAGATCGGCAGGACCGCGGCCCGCCAACGGCTCGACCCACTGAATTGGGGCTTCGGAGTATGGTTCACGACGTAAAAGTAGCGTTCAGCCCCAAGGTTTGGCATTGTCACGAAGCTGTGACAGTGGGCTCGGTTGACGCTTCCGCCGCTGTTCTGCCACGTTTAGGTATGAATCAGCAGGCAGTTGTCGCGGAACGCGTCCTCGTCGTCGATGACGAGCCGGATATCGTCGCACTCGTAGCGTACCACCTCGCAAAGTCCGGCTACAAGGTCTCGACGGCGGCGAGCGGCCAGGAGGCAATCGACCAGGCGCGCGCCGAGAAGCCGGCAGCGGTCATCCTCGATCTCATGCTCCCCGACATGTCAGGCTTCGACGTGCTCTCCAGGCTCCGCGACGACGAATCGACGAAGAACGTCGCCGTGTTGATGCTCACCGCCCGCCGTGACGAGCCGGATCGCATCCGCGGACTGTCGCTGGGCGCGGATGATTACCTGACCAAGCCGTTCAGCCCGCAGGAGCTTGTGCT
>DATLXE010000438.1:0-2026 GCA_035575795.1 Gemmatimonadaceae bacterium | reverse complement strand
GGCTATACGATCAGCCACGGCGCCGTCGTGGCGAGCGGCGGCACCATCACCATTCCAATCGAAGCTGACGAGGAGGGGCCAGCGCCCAGTACCATCAGTGGGGTAGCGGTCGTCGGTGAACAGGCATTCGAGCTCTCCGCCGCACTCACAGCGGGTGCGGGTCAGCAGGCGGTGCAGGCGACCGCGTCATTCACATCGGCCGCCTCAGCCGCATGGCTCGACCAGCCGTTCACCATCAGCAATCAGGATCGTCCTCTGTCGCTCGGACTGGTGCTGCTGTTTGCGCTGGCTGGCGGACTGCTGCTGAACGTCATGCCGTGTGTGCTGCCCGTGATCTCGATCAAGGTGCTCGGATTCGTACAGCAGGCGAACGAATCACGATCGCGCGTCCGCCTGCTAGGGTTCGCGTTCTGCGCCGGGGTCATCGCGTCGTTCTGGGTCCTGGCGGCGGCGGTGTGGGCATTGCGGGCCGCCGGGGAGCAGATCGGCTGGGGCTTTCAGTTTCAGTCTCCAGGGTTCCTCGTGTTCATGACGATCGTGCTGATGGTGTTCGCCATGAACCTGTTCGGCGCGTTCGAGATTTCCGGTCCAGCGATCGCGGGCGGCCCGACGTCTGGCGGCGCTCTCAGCGGGGCGTTCTGGCACGGTGCCCTGGCGACGCTGCTCGCAACCCCTTGCAGCGCGCCGTTTCTCGGAACCGCACTCGGATTCGCGTTCGCCCAGTCCACGCCGGCCATGTTCGCCACGCTCACGGCCGTGGGCGTCGGCCTCGCACTTCCCTATCTGCTGTTGTCGCTCAATTCGGGCTGGCTCCGGTTCGTGCCGCGCCCCGGCGCGTGGATGATCCGTTTTCGCCAGGCGATGGGCTTTCTGCTCATCGCCACGGCGGTGTGGCTACTCTCGGTCCTCGGCGCCCAGCGCGGTCCATCCGCAATTGTCGCGACGCTGGCGCTGATGACCGCCGTGGCGTTCGCGATCTGGCTGAGCGCCGGCGAGGGACCGCGGCTGCGGCGGCATCGCCTGGTTGGCGCCGCGGTCGGCATTCTCGTGACGTCGCTCGCGCTCGTCTGGACGGCGAGGCAGCTGGCCGACAACGTGAGCGTCACGGTCGCGGCGGCACCGGTGAGCCGCGACGGGCAGCCCTGGACGCGGTTCACGCCGGCAGAGCTCCAGCGGCGCGTCGGGTCGGGCGAGACGGTCTTTCTCGATTTCACGGCCGAGTGGTGCTGGAACTGCAAGGTCAACGAGCGCGCCGTCCTCGACACGCCGTCCATGCGCGCGGAGTTCCAGCGTCGCGGCGTCACGCCAATGAAAGCGGACTGGACGATGCGCGACCCTGACATCACGCGCCTGCTCGCGAAATTCGGCCGCGCCGGCGTGCCGTTTTACGTGGTTTTTCCAGCCGGCAAATTGCCCGAGCCGATCGTGCTGTCGGAGGTGATCACCAGCGCCTCCGTCATCGCCGCGCTCGAACGGGCGGGCGGGTCCGGCGCCGCCGACAGAAACTCGGGTTCATGAGAGGGACACAATGCGCATGACTCTTCCAATCGCAATACGAATCCCGGCGCTGCTGCTCGCCATGGCGTCAGCCGCGCCTGCGGGTGCCACGACTCGTCAGCAACCCCCTGTTCTTCCGGCCGTTCAGTCTCCGGCCAGTCCAACGTCGGCTGCCGCCGTCTCTGAGTGGCGCGACAAGCTGACGGCGGCCCAGGCGCTCACGGACGAGACGCAGCGGCGCGATGCCCTGCTGGCGTTGATGCGCGAGGCGCTCAAGGACCGCGACGTCCAACCCTCGGGCACGAAGTCGCCGGGCCAGGTGCATCCCGACGACAACCGTCCGGTGCCGGTCGTCAACTTCGACACCAACCTGCAGAAGAAGACGGCTTATAGCGCGAATCCCGAGGCCTCGACGCGCTCCCTTGCGACCAACTTCGGCTACTACTTCACCGTGAAGGGAGTGGCCTACGTCGTGCTCGGTCCGGCGGCGCTCGACCCGAGGGGCCCCGTGTTCACGCGCCTGTCCTCC
>DATLXE010000437.1:0-2244 GCA_035575795.1 Gemmatimonadaceae bacterium | reverse complement strand
GGGGCGCGCCGATCGAACCGGGCTTGCGCGCCGCCACGTCCTCGGACGTGATGTGCGTGGCGGGGCTCGACTCCGTCAGTCCGTATCCCTGCTGGAGAATGCCGCCGACGCGCGCCGTGTACTGGCCGATCACGTCGGCGCCAAGCGGCGCGGCGCCTGAGAAAAGCTTGCGGACGCGCGAGAAATCGCGTCCGGTCACCGCCGGACTCTTCGCCAGCGCCAGCACGATGGGCGGCACAACGTGAAGGACCGTGGCGCGGTGACGTTCGACGAGGTCCAGATAGGGTTCCAGCTCGAATCGCGGCATCACGACCAGGGTTGCGCCCGAGCGGAGGCCGAGCAGCATGATCACGACGAGGCCGTAGATGTGGAAGAAGGGGAGGAAGCAAATCAGCGTGTCCGCGTTGTCCGCCAGATGTCCCGAGGCGTCCACCTGAAGGACGTTGGCGATCAGGTTGCGGTGCGACAGCATCACGCCTTTGGGCAGTCCCGTGGTGCCGCTCGAGTAGGGAAGGGCGACGACGTCCGTGGGGCTGATCGAGACCGGAGGGGGCACCCCGGGCTGTGAGGTGAGGTCATCGAACGGGGTCGCGTGATCCATCGCGCCAAACGAGACGACGTGTTCGACGCCGGCTTCGGCGGCCGCGTCGAGCGCCGTCGCGCCGACCGCGGGGGACGTGATCAGCAGCCGTGCCCGGCAGTCCTTCAGTTGTTTCACCAGCTCCTCGCGGGTGTACATCGGGCTTGCCGTCGTGACGACCGCGCCGAGCCGGGCGATCGCCAGGACGGCTATCGCGTATTCCGGCGAGTTCGGGCTGAAGATGCCGCAGGTATCCCCCTGGCGGAGCCCGAGCCGTGCAAGGGATGCCGCCGCACGGTCGACAAGTCCGGGGAGTTGCGCGTAGGTGATCGTGCGTCCGGTGAGGCTGTCCACGAGCGCCGCGCGGTCCCCGCGCTCCACCGCGCCCGCGAGCACAAAGTCGGCCAGTGGAATGTCCGGGATCGTCAGGGCCGGATGCGGGCTGCGATAGATCATGGTGCGGGGATTCTACGCGCAGTCCAACCTGTCCGCACGTCGCACGTCGCACGTCGCACGTCGCACGTCGCACGGCACGTCGCACGTCCGCCCGTGGCACGTCAGCACGTCGCACGTTCAGACCGTCGCGACAACCGTGATGTTGTGGCGCGTCGCGGCCCTGACCGCCCTGAGCGGGATGCGCGCGTCGAAGGTCGCCAGCGTCCCCCCCATCCGCGTTGCGAGGCCCAGAAGATAAACGTCCGTCAGTTGCCGATGAGTGAGGATGACCGACGGATCGAAGAGGGTATCGTCGCGGAAGGAGACGGTGTCTCCCCAGAAGGTGTGATCGTTACTGCTGCAGAAGGTTCTGAGACTGGCGAACAGGGTAGGACGATCCGTCACGACATCCGCGCGGGGATGGCTCAGGACGCGCAGGAATCCATTTTCCGTGATCACGCAGGTGGCCCATCCGGCGCCGCGGTGGTCCTCGAACCAGTCGTGCGCCGCCTGGTGATGCACGTGCCCCGCATCGAACAGCGCAATGAGCACGTTCACATCGAGCAGCGCCGCTCGCTTCACTCGTCGTCCCGGAGCCCGTTCACGAACGCCATCGTCAGCAGCGGCGCCCCGGGCCGCCGTGCGATGAGGGGCACGCCATTGCGCATCCCCCCTGGAGCGGCGGGGGCTGTCAGGGCTTTACGCAAGAGCTCCGATACGATCTGGCCCGCTGTCTTGCCCTGGCCTGCGCCAATCTCCTTGGCCGCCTGGAGGAGGTCGGCGTCGATATCCAGCGTCGTTCGCATGCAACTATCATCAAACATCAAGCATCAGATGTCAATGCTAGCCGGTCACCTCATCCTGCCTTGAGGGCCCGCATGCCTGCTGAATCGAAGAACGTAGCAGGCCGGTAGCGCTGACGCGTGAGGTCGGCTGCCTCGAAGATCTGCCGAGCGAGTGCGGGCGGCGATACCACGCGTGCCTCGGGGCCGAACCCCAGGACCCATGCGACCAGCGCGCGGTCGTTGCAGACGTTGAGAGTGACGCGCAGCGTGCCTCCTTCGAGCGC
The DNA here is from genome assembly GCA_035575795.1 of Gemmatimonadaceae bacterium. Taxonomy (GTDB): domain Bacteria; phylum Gemmatimonadota; class Gemmatimonadetes; order Gemmatimonadales; family Gemmatimonadaceae; genus UBA4720. The sequence continues at coordinate 160 of DATLXE010000437.1, read as the reverse complement.
GGTCATTACCTGCGAGCGGTGCCATTCGCGTTCGCGGATGAAGGCCGCGACCGACGCGTCGAACTCGATGACGATCTTTTCGGGTGTGCCGGTATTGACCCCCATCGAGTCGGCGAACGGTTCGGTCGGCAGCGGCCGTGGCTTGAACAGGTCGTCGGTC
>DATLXE010000436.1:0-1717 GCA_035575795.1 Gemmatimonadaceae bacterium | reverse complement strand
CAGCACGCCGGCTGACGCGCTCTTCACTCGAGTCAACGCCCCTGAGGTTACCTTCGAGGATCCGGCTGTTTTTGGTGCGTCGGCTGAGACGCACGGCTCTCCTGACAACCCCACGAGCCGTCCAGAGAATGCTTCGAAAGTCAACGAGTAGCACATCACACGATTGCCACTGTTGCTGACGATTCGGGCACGCCAGTAGGGGGACACGTGAATGGGGCCATCGGTCTTCTCGTATTTCCAGAATTCGATGTGTGCCTCCTGAATCGATCCCAGGACCGGTTCGAACCGTTTCAGGTTCGTGTCGCGCAGGAAATCCTCACGCTTGTCCGGTGCGTATTTCGCGCCCAAACGCGCGAGTGTTGCCTGAGTCTTGGCATCTGACCAAGTGGCGTCCTGCCGCACCACCTCTTCGAATTGTTGCTGCGATCTCGAGTTCACGTGGCTTCCCCTGCACCGCACCTCGTAAAGGTACTCGGCCTTCGGGGCCGGGTGAAAGAAGCAATCCAGCAGGGGCGGTGCTGGTGCTCCGTCGGTTCGGTTCATGTGTGTCGCGCGTTCAGCCACGGTCGCACCCACGAATCCGTAAGCCTGCCAATCGGATTCGAACGCGGTCTCCACCGTGATGACCACGCGCAGTTCTTCATCGACGAGTGCCGGAAAGGCCGCCCGCATGAGACGCTCGACCAACCGTATATTCGTGCGCTCCTGCGCAGCGACGGCGGAACTGAAAATGCCTGACGTCAGCAGACAGGCCAGCGCCCATCGCTTACCGGATCCGAACATGTGCGCCTCCGACCACCTGAAAGCGCAGCGCCCAATTCTGCGACGCCGCCCACGTGTTCCCGTCATTGACCGCATTCGTGACGGTGTTGCCGACCGAAAGGCTGCGCGCGATGCGAATCCAGATGCCTGCGCTGTGCACCAGACCTGCCTGTGCTTGATCCCCGACAGGCACGATCAAAGCCCGGCCCTTCGGCGTCCTTGAGCCGCATGTCGGGCGGGTGATGGGCGAGCTCGATAAGTCGCGCACCGCTGCGTCTCTCCGCCCTCACGCGCGCGGTGTCGTCACCGCTTGATGACCGTGCCTCGCTGGGTCTTCCCCCGGACCGGATACGCCGGCCGCTTCGGCGTCGCCGGTGGATTCTTCTTCAGCTCCGCCATCACGACTTCGATCGCCTTCTCCAACTGCGGATCCCGGCCCGCGATGACATCAGCCGGCGTCTGCTCCACGTCGATGTCCGGCGCCACGCCTTCGTTCTCGACGATCCAGCCGTCTTCTTCTGTCCAGATCGCCCGGTTCGGCGCGCTGATGTTGCCGCCGTCCATCAGGACGGGGAAGCCGAGAATCCCCACGAGACCGCCCCATGTGCGCTGCCCGATCAGCGGACCGACCTTGAACTTTCGGAACATCCACGGCAGCAAGTCGCCCCCCGATCCGGCCGTCTCGTCGATGATCATGGCCTTGGGTCCCTGGATCGAGGCAAACGGCGTCTTGAGGTTGTCGCCGTAGCGCATCGCCCAGTTCGCGGTGAACGGACGCTGCAGGATGTCGATGTAGTAGTCGGCCACGCTGCCGCCGCCGTTGAACCGCTCGTCGATGATCACCCCCTGCTTGTTCACCTGCGGGTAGAAGTACCGTTTGAAATAGGTATGCCCGGCGCCCGCGGTGTTCGGCACATAGACGTACGCCACGCGACCGCCGGTCGCCTTGTCGACC
>DATLXE010000435.1:0-1805 GCA_035575795.1 Gemmatimonadaceae bacterium | reverse complement strand
GAACCGGTGCTCCACGAGCTCGTGCACAGCGTCGTGGACGAGATGAGCGACGCATACCCTGACCTGAAGAGGAACCTGGACGGCATCGTCCGCGTCGTGAGGAGCGAAGAGGAGCGGTTCGACGCCGTGCTCACCGCAGGGCTGCCGCGGCTCGAGGAGGTGCTGCACCGCACGGCCGCGGGCAACGGGATCGTGCCCGGCGACGAGGCGTTCAAGCTGTACGACTCGCTCGGTGTCCCGCTGGATTTCATCGAGGACCTCGCAAGCCAGCGGGGCCTTGCGCTGGACCGCGAGGGCTACGACCGCGCGATGGAGGGCCAGCGAGTGAAGGCACGCGCGGGCAGTTCCTTCAAGGGGGTCGACACAGGGGTGACGTTCTCGCTGACGCCTGAACTGGAGCGAGCGTTCGAATCCGCCGGGGATGCCTTCGACGGCTACGACGCGACAACGGTGAGTGGTGTGCCGGTGCTCGCACTCTTTGACGAGGGCGGTCAGCCGACGGAGGCGCTCACGACTGGCGCCCGCGGCTACATCGCGATCGCCGTGACCCCGTTTTACGCGGAGTCGGGCGGACAGGTCTCCGACAGTGGACGCCTTGTCGGCGCCGCGTTCGAAGCCACCGTGGAGCGCATCAGGAAGCAGGGTGGCGGTCGGCCGCGGCTGCATCAGGTGCATGTGGACGAAGGAGCCGTGCGGATCGGGGAGATCATCTCGGCGGAAGTCAGCGACACCGCGCGCGACGCGACGCGCAGAAATCACACCGCCACTCACCTCCTCCACGCCGCGCTGCGTCAGGTGCTCGGTTCGCACGTGAAGCAGGCCGGGTCGCTCGTCGCACCTGACCGGTTGCGGTTCGACTTCGTCCACTTCACGGCTGTCACCAGGCCGGAGCTTGATGACGTCGAACGGATCGTCAACGCGCAGATCCTGCGGAACTCCGGAGTCACGACCGAGGTGCGCTCTACAGAGCAGGCCATGGCGGCTGGCGCCATGGCGCTCTTCGGCGAGAAATACGGCGACCGCGTACGCGTCGTTTCCGTGCCGGGATTCAGCATGGAGTTGTGCGGCGGAACGCATGTCCGGGCGACAGGCGACATCGGGCCGTTCGTGATCACAGACGAAGGGGGCGTGTCGGCCGGAGTACGGCGCATCGAGGCCCTGACCGGTAGCGGCGCCATCGAATGGGTCCAGCAGCAACGCGCGCAGTTCGGGCGATTGCTCGAGGGCCTCAACGCGGCGCCCGCGCAGGCCATCGAGTCCGTCCATCGGCTGCAGTCCGACGCGAAGCGTCTCGCGCGCGAAGTCGAACAACTCAAGATGAAGGTCGCGCTGGCCGGCGGCGGCTCGAGCGGCGGCGAGCAACCGCCGCAGGTCATCGCCGGGGTCAAGCTGATTACCAGGCGCGTGTCCGGCCTCGAGAAGTCTGCCCTGCGGAGTCTGTCAGACACGCTCCGCGACCGCCTCGGGAGTGGAGTGGTGATCATCGCCTCGGAGGTAGAGGGCAAGGTCGGTCTCGTCGTGTCGGTGTCGAAGGACCTGACGGATCGAGTCAAGGCCGGGAGCCTCGTGAAGGCACTGGCTCCGATCGTTGGAGGCGGGGGGGGCGGGCGGCCCGACTTCGCGGAGGCGGGCGGGAAGGATGCTTCCAAAATCGACGATCTGCTGGCCGCCGCCCCGGCCGCCGTTGGTGCGGCTTTGTCAGCTCAGCCACAGAATTGAAATCATCCGTGCCACTCTGACACGTTCGTAGGCCAGTAATGACGCTAAGTTGTTGATACGTTGGGGGTACCATCTTTGCGTTGCCC
>DATLXE010000434.1:0-2875 GCA_035575795.1 Gemmatimonadaceae bacterium | reverse complement strand
TCTCTCCAGCGTTGAGCGCCGCCCGATCAGTCCGCCCGAGCCCATCGGGCCCAGCATCTTGTGTCCGCTGAAGGCGTAGAAATCGACGCCGAGCCGGTCGAAATCGACGCGGAAGTGCGGCGCGCTCTGGGCGCCATCGAGCACGATCGCGGCGCCGCTCTTCTCCCGCACGAGGCGGACGATGTCTGCGACCGGGTTGATCGTTCCGAGCGCGTTGGATACGTGATTGAATGCAACGACCTTCGTGCGCGCGCCGAGCAGGCCGGACATGCAGTCGAGATCGAGCCTGCCGTCGACGGTAAGCTCGCAGACCCGGAGCGTCGCGCCCTTTTCAAGTGCCAGCTGCTGCCAGGGAACGAAGTTGGCGTGGTGCTCGAGTGCGGTGACAACGATCTCATCGCCCGCCGCGACGTTCGCGCGGCCCCACGAGCCGGCGACGAGGTTGAGCGACTCCGTCGTTCCGCGCGTAAAGATCAGGCAATCGGCATCGGCAACGCCAAGGAAGCGCGCGACAGTAAGCCGGGCGCGGTGATAGCACTCCGTTGCTTCGACCGAGAGTGCGTACGCACCGCGGTGCGGGTTCGCGTAACTGTTCTCATAGAAATCGCGAAGTGCGTCGAGAACAGCGCGCGGCTTCTGGGACGTCGCTGCCGAATCGAGGTAGTGGAGCCCCGGGTTGTTCACGAGCAGCGGGAAATCCGCGCGCCTGTTCACGCCGTTTCCACGATTTTTGCTGCCGATGCCTCGTACCGGGCGCCGGCCCGCGCGCAGCGCGCGCCAACCATGATCCTGTCGCCGTCGATCCTTACCTGATAGACGGGAAGGGGCGCGGTGGCCGGCACCTGCTTCACCTCTCCGGTTCGCCGGTCGAATCGCGCCCCGTGCCATGCGCACTGGAGCGTGCCATCCGGAAGAAGGTCGCCCTGCGCCATCGGAAAATGCTCGTGAGTGCAGATCCCGCTCACCGCCGAGACCTCACTGCGGTGCCGGATGAGACAGATCGCCTCACCGGTCGACTTCACGCGGGCCAGAACCGTCCCCTCGCCCAGCTCGGCGACACTCGCCAGAGCTTCGAAGACATCGCCACCGTCGTTCGGGAGCGAGGTCACCAATCTCCTCGGAAATGCGTTGGCGGGGCTGTTTCAGGGGGCATGTCGCGCCTATCTAAGTGCTGAAGACACAACAGGATAGCACCTTACTGCGCTTGACTATCCCGACAAGATTACTTAGGATTGAATCTAAGAAGGTAAGTGTGGAAACGCCAAGGAGTTGGGATGAGCTCGGCCATTGAATCGCTGGTCAACCGCGAGTACGCATACGGGTTCGTCACGGACGTCGAGACGGATACGGTCCCGGCCGGGCTCGACGAGGATATTGTCCGCCTAATCTCCGCCAAGAAGCAGGAGCCGGACTTCATGCTCCAGTGGCGGCTCAAGGCCTACCGCCGCTGGCTGACGATGAAGGAGCCGCACTGGGGCAACGTGCGGTACCCGGCGATCGACTACAAATCCCTCGTCTACTACTCGGCGCCGAAAAGCGTCAAGCCGCTGCAGAGCCTGGATGAGGTAGACCCGGAGCTCCTCCGCACGTATGAGAAGCTCGGCATCTCACTGACGGAGCAGAAGTGGCTCGCCGGCGTCGCCGTCGACGCGATCTTCGACAGCGTTTCCGTCGGCACGACGATGAAGGACGAGCTCGCGAAGCACGGCGTGATCTTCTGCTCGTTCGGCGATGCGGTGCAGAACCATCCCGAGATCGTCGAGAAGTATCTCGGGACGGTGGTTCCGCACAGCGACAACTTCTTTGCCGCGCTCAACGCCGCCGTGTTCAGCGACGGGTCCTTTTGCTACGTGCCAAAGGGCGTGAAGTGCCCGATGGAGCTTTCGACCTACTTCCGCATCAACAGCGCGAACACGGGCCAGTTCGAGCGCACGCTGATCATCGCCGACGAAGGCGCTTCAGTGAGCTACCTCGAGGGTTGCACCGCGCCCAAGCGCGACACCAACCAGCTGCACGCCGCCGTCGTCGAGCTCATTGCGCTGGATAACGCGTCGATCAAGTACTCAACCGTCCAGAACTGGTACGCGGGCGACGCCGAGGGCAAGGGCGGCATCTACAACTTCGTGACGAAGCGCGGAAAGTGCGCGGGCGTCAACTCGAAGATCTCCTGGACGCAGGTCGAGACGGGTTCCGCGATCACCTGGAAGTATCCGAGCGTGATCCTGCAGGGTGACAACTCGGTCGGCGAGTTCTACTCCGTCGCGGTTGTCAACAAGAAGCAGCAGGCGGATACCGGCACGAAAATGATTCACATCGGCAAGAACACGAAGTCGACGATCGTCTCGAAGGGAATCTCGGCCGGCGAGGGGAGCAACAGCTACCGCGGGCTGGTGCGCGTGCTGCCAAAAGCCGACGGCGCCCGCAACTATACGCAGTGCGACTCGATGCTGATCGGCAACAAGTGCGGCGCGCACACGTTTCCGTACATCGAGGTCCAGAACGAGACCGCCACGCTCGAGCACGAGGCATCGACGTCAAAGATCGGCGAGGACCAGATCTTTTACTGCAAGCAGCGCGGCGTGAGCGCCGAGCATGCTGTCTCGATGATCGTGAGCGGCTTCTGCCGCGAGGTGTTCAAGGAGCTGCCGATGGAATTCGCCGTCGAGGCGCAGCAGCTGCTCGGTATCACGCTAGAGGGCAGCGTCGGATGACCATCGCGCCGTCCCGGGGCGCTTGAGCAACAAGATCGGGAAATCCTGGGCCTGGCTCCGTTCCGGCCCCCGTACGCCCGGCTATCCGTTCACCGCGAACTGGACCCTGTTCAGCCAATTCGTATACGCCGTACAGACGACATTCAATCACTGGTTTCGTGCTA
>DATLXE010000433.1:0-1528 GCA_035575795.1 Gemmatimonadaceae bacterium | reverse complement strand
AGCTTGCACCAGACCGGAATTTTCGCGACTTCGCGCACCGCTTCGGTCACGTAGGAACAGAGCACGGAATCCTTGCCGATGTTCGAGCCCATGTCGCGCCGGTCCATGTGCGGGCACGAGAAGTTCAGCTCGAGCCCGTCGGCGCCGTTTGCCTGACACGATTCGGCAAGCTCCTGCCAGTGTTTGAGCTCCTTGTCGCTGCCCGATCCCGCCATGATCGAAGCGATGAGCACTCGGTTGGGATACGCCTCCTTGATGCGTCGGATGCGCGGCGCCCACCAGTCGAGTGTCTTGTCCGAGATGAGCTCCCAGTTCCACGACGAATGCAGCGCCGCGCCAGGCCGCTTCTTCATCGAAACGTTTGAATCCTCGGGTGTCGTGCGCATGAACTTCGCCTTCGCGCCATAGACATTCACCACCGGATGCAGACCGATGGTCTTTGTTACTACGCCGCCCCAGCCCGCCTCGAACGCGCGAAGGATGTTGGTCTCCGACTCGGTCGGCGGAGCCGAGGAAAGCAAAAAGGGATTCTCGAAATGAATTCCCGTGAAGTCGATCGAACGATCCGCGCACATACAACCTCCTCACTGGTGATCGCGGCGCAAACAGGAAGCCGCGCCGCTGCAATGGTGCTCAGGACATCCAGTTGGTTCCCGCTTCCCGGTTCCACTTCGTCGTCATCTTCTTCGCCTGCGTCCAGAATTCGATCGAACCGCGTCCGGTGATGTCGCCGACGCCGAATCGCGAGTCGTTCCAGCCGCCGAACGAGAACGGCTCCCGCGGCACCGGCACGCCGACGTTCACGCCTACCATTCCGGCGTTGGCATGCTCCATCACATAGCGCGCAGTGCCGCCGCTCTCCGTGAATACCGAAGCTGCGTTACCGTAGCTCGACGCGTTTTCCACCGCCAGCGCCTCGTCCACGTTCTCCGCGCGCACGATCACAAGGACCGGTCCGAATACCTCTTCCTGCGCGATCCGCATGTCGGCGGTGACGTAGTCGATGATTGTCGGCCCGATGAAGTACCCGCCCTCCTTACCCGCGACGGTCGCCTTCCGTCCGTCCACCAGCACCTTTGCGCCACCCGCCTCGGCCTCGGCGATGAAGCTCTCGATTCGCTCCTTCGCGGCGGCGGAAATAACGGGGCCGATGTCGCGCCCAGGCACGATGTTCTTTGCGTGCTCCACCATCTTCTGGATGATGTGGTCCGTCTTCGACACGGCAACCATCACCGAGGCTGCCATGCACCGCTGCCCTGCGCACCCTGACATCGAGGCGACGACGTTACTGGAAGTCATCTCCGCATTTGCATCCGGCATCACGATGAGATGGTTTTTTGCGCCGCCGAGCGCGAGGCACCGCTTAAGTGTCGCGGTCGCGCGGCGGTACACAACCTTTGCGATCTTCGTCGAGCCGACGAAGCTGACCGCACTGATCCCGGGGCTGTCGCAAACCGCTTCAACCGCTTCCTTGCCACCGTGCACAACCTGAAGCACCCCGTCAGGGAGGCCGGCTTCCTTGAGCAGC
>DATLXE010000432.1:0-1701 GCA_035575795.1 Gemmatimonadaceae bacterium | reverse complement strand
TTTCCGTGGCCGGCGCGCTCACCGCCCACGACCTTTTCCTCAAGCCCGCCGCTTTCTTCGTGACGCCGGGCGCCTCGGTGAATGTCCACGTGCTCAACGGAACCTTCACCACCAGCGAGAACTCTGTTTCCCGCGACAGGCTGCGCGACCTCTCCCTCCTTGGCCCGTCGGGCAGGACCGCGCTCGACACGGCGATGTGGGACACGACCGGCACCGCCAGCAGCATAACACTCAAAACCAGCGAGGCCGGCACATACATGCTCGCCGCCTCTCTTCGCACGCGTGAGATCAAGCTCGAGGCAAAGGAATTCAACGAGTATCTCGCTTCCGACGGTGTCAACGACGTCCTGGCTGCCCGACGGCGGAGCGGCGAGACGGGCCTGGCGGCACGCGAGCGATACTCCAAGCACGTCAAGGCAGTCTTCCAGGTCGGCGCCAATCGCACCGATGGCTTCGACACCGTCCTTGGATATCCCGCCGAGCTGGTCCCGCTCGACAACCCATACTCGTTACGGACCGGCAGAATTCTGCGCGTGCGCGCGCTTACTGACGGGGTTCCCGTTCCCAACCAGATCGTCATCGCCGGAGGCCGGACCGCCTCGGGCAACCGCATCAAGCTGCAGACGGTGCGCACCGATGCCGACGGCACCGCACGCGTGCGCATTTCGTCCCGCGGCGCGTGGTACGTGAAGTTCATCAACATGCAGCGCGCCCGCGGCGACACGACAATCGACTATGAGTCGAAATGGGCGACGCTCACTTTCGGCGTGCGGTAGCGCGAATGGAAAGCGGCGAGCGTGTGCGCTCGACGACCATTCTCGCGGTGCGGCGCGACGGCAACGTCGCGTTGGGCGGAGATGGGCAGGTCACCGTCGGGCAGACGGTTATGAAGTCGAACGCGCTGAAGGTGCGCTCGCTGCGCGGTGGAAAGCTGCTCGCCGGTTTTGCCGGCGCGGCAGCGGACGCCTTTACCCTCTTTGAGAAGTTCGAAGAGAAGCTCGAGCGGCATCCCGGCAACCTCCCGCGTGCGGCTGTCGAGCTCGCCAAGGATTGGCGCAGCGATCGCGTCTTGCGGCGGCTCGAGGCGCTTTTGGCAGTGGCCGACCGCGAGCACGGCTTCATCATCTCGGGAACTGGTGACATCATCGAGCCGGACGATGGAATACTCGCTATCGGGTCGGGCGGATCCTTTGCGCTTTCCGCGGCGCGTGCGCTGCTGACCAACACGTCCCTGCCGGCGAAGGAAATCGTGCAGAAGAGCCTGGAGATTGCCGCCGACGTTTGCGTGTACACCAACCGGAACATCACCGTCCTCGAACCCGGCTGATGGCCTCGCCGCGCACGCAGCAGGCGCTCGAGAAGCTCGCCGGCCTGACCCCGCAACAAATCGTCGAGGAGCTCGATCGCTACATCGTAGGCCAGGGCGACGCAAAGAAAGCTGTCGCCATCGCGCTCCGCAACCGTTGGCGGCGCCAGCACGCGCCGGAGAATATCCGCGAGGAGATCTCGCCCAACAACATCATCCTCGTTGGTCCGACTGGAGTTGGGAAGACCGAAATTGCGCGGCGCCTCGCCCGTCTCGCCGGCGCGCCATTCGTGAAGGTCGAAGCATCGAAGTTCACCGAGGTCGGCTACGTCGGACGCGATGTGGAATCGATGGTGCGAGACCTGGTGGAGAACGCGATGACGATGGTGCGTGCC
>DATLXE010000431.1:0-13026 GCA_035575795.1 Gemmatimonadaceae bacterium | reverse complement strand
CGCGAGAACGAGGAGCTGCGCAAGAAGGCGCTGTTCTGGGCCGGACAGTCCGGTGTTGAAATAGCCGAGCTGGTGAGGCTCTACGACCGCATGGAGTCGGGTGAGATGAAGGATCAGCTGATCTTCGTCTACTCGCAGCGCAGCCGCGAAACGGCAGCGGTCGACAAGCTCTTTGCGATCGCGCGAACCGACCGCGATGCCGAGCGGCGCAAGAAAGCGATTTTCTGGCTTGGACAGTCGCGCGACCCTCGCGTGCAGCAGTTCCTCCTTGACCTGATCAACAAGTGAGCGCCCGGACGATGAAACTCTCCGCAATAGCAATCGCCCTCTTTGCAACGCTGGCAGGCGTGAGCGACGCGGGCGGGCAAAGCATTGCCAGTCGCGTTGCCGGCGTAAGTAACGGGACGGTGCGCATGACGTTCGTAGTTCGGCCGGGGATATGTGGCGGCGGCAACATGATTCGCGTCGGGACGAGCACGACACAATGGGACAGCGATCGTGCCGGCGTGCGTTCATCCCAGGATGTCGAATGGGATAGCGACTGCAGCCTCGGCCCCGCCCGCGTTGTGATCGAGCGCAGGCAGAGCGAAACGGTCGCCCTTCGCTATTACGTCGGCGGACGGTGGCGACCGGCCGGCCCCGGCGTCGTCGACCTCGGTATGGTCAGGGCGCAGGATGCGGCCGAATTTCTCGTCGGAGTCGCGTCGACCGCCAATGGGAAGGTCGCCGAAAAGGCAATCTTTCCCGCCACGCTCGCCGACAGCGCGGTGATATGGCCGGCGCTGCTGCGCCTCGCGCGCGATGGCAGCCGTCAGCGCGGAACGCGAAATCAGGCGGTGTTCTGGGTCGGGCAGGCCGCGGGCGAAGCCGCCACGAAAAACCTGAGCGCGCTCGTCGGTGATAACAGCGTCGATCAGGAGGTGCGTGAAGCGGCAGTGTTCGCCCTGTCGCAGCGGCCGAAGGAACAGGGCGTACCAGCGCTGATCGCGGTGGCGCGCACGAATCGAGACCCGGAAATCAGGAAGAAAGCGCTCTTCTGGCTTGGCCAGTCGAACGATCCACTTGCGCTCGACCTGTTCGAGGAGTTGCTCACGCGGAGGTAGATTCCACGCACAATGGACTTCACTCAGCTTTCAGCGCAGCTCTCGGCGAGCCCTCTCACCGCGCTCCCGCTCGTTTTCGTTGCCGGCGTGCTCACGAGCCTTACGCCGTGCATCTATCCGATGATTCCAATCACGGCAGCGATCGTCGGCGGCGGGGCGGCGGGCGAAAATACGCGGCCCCGCTCGAGGACGCTGATGCTTACCGCCGCTTACGTGGTGGGACTCGCCACTGTGTACGCGGCACTGGGTCTTTTTGCGGGACTTTCCGGAACGATGTTCGGCTCGGTGAGCACGAATCCGTGGCTGTACTTCGTGCAAGCGAACCTGCTCGTTGTCGCCGCGCTGGCGATGCTCGACGTCATCAGCGTGAGGCTTCCGGCGGCGCTCACGACGCGCGCCGCGTCGGCCGGAGGCGGAGGCAACATTCCCGGCGCTCTCGTGATGGGCTCGGTGTCGGGACTCGTCGCTGCGCCGTGTTCCGCGCCTGTCATGGCAGCGGTGCTCACCTGGGTGACTGCAACGAAGAGCGGGGTCCTCGGGTTTCTGTACCTGTTCGTTTTCTCACTGGGCATGTGCACGCTCCTCGTCGCGGTTGGTTTGTCGAGCGGGACGCTGGCGCGGCTACCCCGGGCGGGCCTGTGGATGGTGTGGGTGAAACGCGTCTTCGCGCTGATCATGCTGGGCGTTGCGGAGTATTACCTTGTGAAGATGGGGCAACTCCTCATCTGAGCTCTTCAAACACCCGGGCCACATCATGAGATTCAAGCTCCCCGCACTTCTCGCGCTTGCCTTCGGCGGCGCCCTCATTCTGTCGACGCCAGCCCAGCGAATTGCCGCTCAGGACATGGGAATTCCGATGGGCACGCGACCAAAGGCCGCGGTCGTACGAACTCTCGACGGGAAGCCGGTCGACCTCGCCCGTTACGTTGGCAAGACGCCCGTGATGATCGAGTTCTGGGCGACTTGGTGCCCGAACTGCAAGGAGCTCATGCCTGCACTGACCGCTGCCGAGAAGAAGTACGGCAACCGGGTGAAGTTTCTGACGGTGGCGGTGGCGATCAACCAGTCACCGGCCAAGGTCAAGCGCTATCTGGCCGCGCATCCGCAACGGCACGAGATGCTCTTTGATACAGAGGGCGCGGCCGCTGAGGCGTTCGATGCGCCCGCAACCTCATATGTCGTCATGCTCGACAAGACGGGGAAGGTCGTCTATACCGGACTGGGCGGTAAACAGAACCTCGACGCGGCCGTCAGAAAAGGTTTGTAGCTCTCTCAGCCCGCCGAGTCAGATACTGCCGGAGCAAGCTTGTCGATGATCGCGCCGAGCTCGGTATAGGCGGCAGGGACCAGTACCCGGAACGGTCGCGTTACGTATGCCACCCGTCCATCTGGGCCGATGACGAACAACGACCGGTTGTCCATCTTCGATTTCGCATCGAACGCATTGTAGAGCTTTGCAACCCTACCGCCCGCATCGCTGGCAAAGAGAAATGGAAAGTCTTTTTCCCGCGCCCATGCGGCGAGCGTCGTATCCGCGTCGACGCTCATGCCGATGACGACGACGTTCCGTCCGTTGTTGAATAGCGTGGCGTACTGATCACGGTACGCCTCCATTTGGACCGTTCAGCCCTTTGTCCGCGCCTGGTAGAAAAACGCGAGCACCACGGTACGTCCGCGAAAGTCTGAAAGCCGGACGGGATCGCGCAGTACGCCGAACCGGGTCGCCCCGGGTATTATGAAATCAGGCGCGATTGCGTTCACGAACGGCGGCATTGGTGCCGCGGGAGCGGCGGGCTGTTGTGCGCCGGCAGCGATCGCGGCGAACGCAACGGCCAGCGCCTGAAGTCCCATTCGATTCTTACTCTTCGACATTCATCAGTCTATGACTATGCGCGCAAAGCTGCCAGTGCGCGTCGCGTCAACAGCGGGAAATAAGGACATTGAGAATTTCCAATCCGGGTAGACTGCTGAGCTGCATCACGGTGCTGGCGGCGGCTGCGAGTGTCACTGCCGCTGGCGCGCAACACCACGACTCGACCGCGGGGATTTCTACTGCGTTCGGCGCCAACGCCAACGCGGTCGCGACCGTTGTGTCGCCGGCGATCATGGGCGAGGCGCTTACTGAAGGCTACCTCACCCAGCCATTTCTGTTCGCGCACCTGGCGTTGCCGCGCAACGCTCTTGCGCTCCACGCGATGATGAACTTCGAGGGCATCACACTCGAGCGCGGGGAACTCAATCCGGGGATTTACGGAGAGGGCTATGTCGACCGCAGACATCCGCACACCTATTTACACGAGCTGATGCTTGCGACAGAGTGGAATGCGCGCCTGGCCCATCTTTCCCTTGCCGCAGGCAAGGGGTTCGCTCCGTTTGGGACCGACGATCCCATGTCACGGCCGTTCGTCAAATATCCCGTGAACCATCATCTTGCGCAGATACTCGAGCGCGTCGTAGCAGTTGCCGCGCTACGGATGCGTTACGGAGCAGTCGAGGCGGGCCTCTTTAACGGAGACGAGCCGGAGAGCTCAGGCGATGCTCCGAACGCGCCTCGTCTCTGGGATTCCTGGGCCGTTCGAGGGACGGCGCTGCCGATTCCCGGGGCTGAGCTGCAGGCGAGCTACGCTCGGGTCAGGTCGCCGGAATATGCACTGGGTGACGGCCTCGATCACCGGAAGAAAAGCGCGTCACTTCGCTACGAGTCGGGACCGGCGAGCCCTCGACGCTACGCTCTGGTGGAATGGGCGAACACGGTCGAGTACCTGGGTGGCGAGGCAACGTTCGCTTTCCGGTCTGTGCTCGGGGAGGGAGAAGTGCGAGGGCGGCGGGCAGCCGTTGCGCTCCGCATCGAGCACACCGAAAGGCCAGACGAGGAGAGGCTCCTCGACCCATTTCGCACACCGCGTCCAGGCTCGGATTTCAACCTCCTCGGCCGTTCGCGCTGGACAGTCGTATCCGCGCGCGGAAGTTTACCGTTCGAGTTGCCGCGGCGTGGGAGAATCGAGCCATTTGTCGAGATCGCTCGCGCTGCAGTGGTACAGACAGTTGCACCGGCCGCCTTCGAGCCGAAACTCTTCTATGGCGGCGACCGGTTGTGGAGCCTTTCGGCAGGCATCCGCTTTGGCCTCGGAGCACGGCACGGACGCATGGGCAGGTATGGCGTGGCGATTGCTCCGTCACGGGGTACAATCAGCGGTACAGCCGGACGTGATCACACACACTGAACCTACATAATGACATTTCTACGTGGTGCCATGCTATTTCGCGATCTCAAGTCTTTCTCAATGGGACTGGCGCTGGCCTACACCGCTGCGTGTGGTGGCGATTCGCCGGTCGCCCCCGAGCCGACCCCGCCGCCGGTCACCGCGCCCGTCCCGCAGCCGCCGCCCGTCCCGCAGGCGCCAGCGCTGACGGTGTTCGGCAACGGATCAGTCACCGAGCGCTTCACGGGAGAGGTGTGGGTGCATGGCAACGTTGCCTACACCACCACTTGGGGGACGCGGCAGGCACCGGGAAACGCGGTCAAGATCTGGGACGTGTCTGGCAACGTGCCCGTCCTGCGCGACTCCCTGATCATTAGCGGCGCGGGTACGCTGGGCGATGCGCAGGTCACCGATGACGGAAAGTTGTTGATCGTCGCGACGGAACCCAGCCCCGGTTCGATCGTAATCTACGACCTTGCGGATCCGCTCAAGCCGAAGCTGATCACACGTTACAGCACTCCGAACACCGAGGGTGGCGTTCACACCGCGGAAATTCAGCGGGTGAACGGCAGGCTTTACGGCTTCCTTTCCGTAGATCCGAGGGCCGGTGCGCCGGCGCGGCTGACAATCGTTGACCTTGCCGATCCCGCTCTTCCCAGGGAGGTGTATTCCCAGGTAATGGGAAGACCTTTCGTTCATGACGTCTTCGTGAGAGATGGAATTCTATTTACGGCGCTCTGGGACGGCGGAGTATCCATCTTCGATATCGGCGGGGCCGGTGCAGGCACACCAGCCAATCCGTTGCCGATCTCCAACACGCTGACCGTCGGCGGGCAGGCTCACAACATTGCGTGGCCACGACTGGCCTCAGGCGCGCGCTACGCGTTCGTCGGTGAGGAGGACCGTGCCACCCTGTTCTCCTTTTCTTCAGGCGACATCCACGTCCTCGATGTGAGCAACCTGGCGAGCCCCCGTGAAGTGGCTTTTTTCAACGTGCCGGGTGCTGGCACCCACAATTTCTCGGTGGACGAAGGGCGCGGGATTCTCTACGCGGCGTACTACAACGGCGGCGTCCGCGCTATTGACATCACCGGGGACCTGGGCACCTGCACTGCCGCCCAGAAGAGCGCCGACGGCCGGTGCGACCTGGGCAAGATGCGCCGCGAAAAGGCGACCGGCCTCCTCGGGCAGCAATCCGTGTTCGTGTGGGGAGTCCACCTCTCCGGAGGAAGCCTGTATGCGTCGGACATGCCTAATGGCTTGTGGAAGCTCGGATTGGCTCCGGTCAACTAGATCATTCTTCCCGGGCGGTCCGGCGCCTGAAACCATCCCCCATTCAAACCGTACGTCGAATGGGGATGTCCAACCCGTTACACCCGATCCGGAGCACAGATGAAGCGAACAATCCTGGGAACCGCGGTTGCCGCGGCGCCCTTTTTAATGACTTCCCCGGCACAGGCGCAGTTTACCAACGCCTTCACCGCGCCCCGCAATGCCACCGTGGATGCGAGCGGTGCGCGCCGCATTGAGGTCGAGGCATCAGCTGGGCTTCTCAGGATCGAGGGGCGCACTGACCTTCGCCAGGTACAGATTCGTGGCACCGCGCGGGCGTCCGAGCAGCGGACACTGCCGGACATTCGCCTCATCGCCGAGCGCCGTGGCGACATCGTGTTCGTGAAGGCGGAGATGCCTGACGGCGACTGGGGCTTGAACAGGAACAACAACGCGCTGCTCGACCTCGTGATCGAGGTCCCACAGGGGATGAACGCCCACGTGTCGGACGGCAGCGGCGAGATCGACATCCGCGGCGTAGGCGATCTCGAACTGAAGGACGGTTCGGGCGAAATCGAGATCGACGGGGCAGCTTCCGTTCGCGTCAGCGACGGCTCCGGCAACGTCGTCATCAAGAACGTGCGCGGTGACGTCCACATCACCGACGGCTCGGGTGACATCGTTGCGCGGGACGTGTCGGGAACGTTTACCGTCGATTCTGACGGGTCGGGCGGTATTTTTGCGCGGGACATCCGTGGCTCGGTCGTCGTCGAAGTCGATGGCTCGGGCAACATCACCGCGAACAACGTCGGCAGCGACTTCCGCGTCGACCGGGACGGCAGCGGCGAAATCCGCTACGACGAGGTGAAGGGCAAGGTGGACATTCCCGACAGGAAGCGGCTGCGCTCGCGGCGCGACCGCGACGAGGGGTAGCGCGGCGGCTTGACGCAGTTGTCGCCGCCTCCTATGGTGTCACCGGTTTTTCTACCGCCGCGCCGCGTGACAACAACCGGGGAACAGCTGCTATGACATCAGTCGTTGCCGACAGAATAGCGGTCAGGTCCCGCGCGAGAGCGGCTGTCGGGAGCATCCCGTGGCCACTCTACGCCGTTGTATTCGCATCGACATGCATCGTCGTCGGCCTCATCTGGGACATCTCGTGGCACCGGACCGTCGGCCGCGACACTTTCTGGACGCTCGCCCACGTGCTCGAGCAGGTGGCCGCCATCGTCGCGGGACTGAGCTGCGGCTGGATCGTGCTCCACACCACCTTTGCCGGCGCTCCCGAGGCACGCGCGCGGTCCGTCCGCTTCTGGCGCTACTTCCAGGGACCGCTCGGCGCGTGGGTATGCATCTGGGGCACGCTGATGATGATCACGTCGGCCCCCTTCGACAACTGGTGGCACAACGCGTACGGACTCGATGTGAAAATCATCAGTCCTCCGCACATGGTTCTCGCGTGGGGAATGTTCGCGATTCAGATCGGCGCGCTACTCATGACGCTCAGCGCGCAGAACCGCGCGGCGGAGGAAGACCAGCGCGTGTACAGCATGATCTACGCGTTCGCGGCCGGCATCCTCGTAACGATGCTCGCGACGGTGATCATGGAGGAGGCGAGTATCGCGAACGAGATGCACGGCTCGAAGTTCTACATCGTGACGGGCTGGACGATACCATTGTTCCTAATCGGGCTCGCGCGCGCATCCAAGCTACGCTGGCCAGCGACCACGATCACCGCGATTTACATGGCAATCAGCCTGGCGATGATCTGGATCCTGCAGCTTTTTCCGGCAACGCCGATGCTGGCGCCGATCTACAATCCCGTCACGCAAATGGTGCCGTCGCCGTTCCCCTTGCTGCTGATCGCGCCTGCATTCGCAGTGGATCTCATGATGCAGCGGGTTGGCCGACGCAACGACTGGCGGCTCGCCGCGCTGATCGGGATCACCTGGGTGCTGGCGATGGTTGCGGTGCACTGGTTCTGGGCGGAGTTCATGCTGACGCCAGCGGCCCGCAACTGGTTCTTCGCGGCCGACCAGTGGTCGTACGACGCCCGCCTCGGACCATGGCGCTACGAGTGGCAGAACCTTGATCGTGACGCCGCCGGGAAATGGAGCCCGCTGCTGTTCGCGCGTGGAATCGGCATTGCCATGCTGGCGTGCGCAGTGGCTTCGCGACTGAGTCTCTTCCTCGGAAACGGCATGTCACGGGTGAAGCGCTGATGCGCTTCGCATCGCTCGCCCGACGGACGGCGACCGTCTCGTCGTTGCTGATCGTGTGCAGCGCCCACATCGGCAGCCCGGATGCTGTCTATGAAGGAGCGGCCGGACCATACCACGTATTCGTTCGCGTGGAGACGCCCCCGGTGGTTCCCGGAGTCGCCAACGTTTTCGTGCGCGTGACGGGCGCGGGCGTCCAGGAGGTAGGTGTGCAGGGGAACCGCTACGATGCGCTTGCCGCCGCACCGCCCCCCGAAAAGGCGAAGCCGGTGGAGGGCGAAGCGAACCTGTACAGCGCACCTCTCTGGATAATGACGGGCGGCTCGAACAGCGTCTCCGTCTACGTGCGCGGAGCGCTTGGCTCGGGGAAAGCAATCATTCCGGTTGTTGTCGTCGCCAGCCGCATGCTTGCGCTCGATCCTCGCCTCGGCGCCGGCCTGATCGTGGTTGGAACGTTTCTGTTCGTCGGTCTCATCACAATCGTCGGTGCTGCATTCCGCGAAGGTGTGCTTGCTCCCGGCGTTCAGCCCGACGCCGGCCGGAAAGTGAAGGCACGCACAGCGATGGCGCTCACGACCGCCTTCATGGCGCTCGTGCTCTTCGGCGGATCAAAGTGGTGGACGAGCGAGGAGCGTGCGTTCAAGCGCAGCATTTTCAAGCCACTCAAGGCCTCGGCGGTAGCGACGACGGGAAATGCGCCGCGGCTCGAGTTTCTCATCTCCGATTCCATCTGGCGGATGCGCAACGACACCGCCTGGCTGCGCCGCAACTCCGCCTCTCGCTGGACGCCGATCATCCCGGATCACGGCAAGCTGATGCACCTGTTCGCCGTGCGGGAGCCCGACATGGACGCGTTCGCGCACCTTCATCCGGTTACCACCGATTCGCTGAAGTTCAGTGCGGCGCTGCCGCCACTGCCTCCCGGCCGGTACCGCGTTTACGGCGACATCGTGCACGAGAGCGGGTTCACCCAGACGCTGTCCACGCACGTCGAAATTACGGGAGCGCTTCGGGACGCAGGCAACCTCTCCGACGCTGATGACGGCTGGCACGTCGCCACTGCCGGACTATCGCCGAGTCGTGCCGTGCTCGAGGACGGGTCGGTGATGACGTTGGCCGCTCCGGCGGGCGGATTCGTCGAGCGGCGGGACGCCACTTTGCAGGTTACGGTTCGCACCGCGGCCGGCCAGCCGCTGTCGCTCGAGTCATATATCGGGATGCCGGGGCATGCGGTCGTCACACGCGACGATGGCTCGGTGTTCGTGCACCTGCACCCGAGCGGAACAATCTCGATGGCATCACAGATGACGTTCCTGATGCGTCAGCCAGGCGACAGCATTGCCGGCACGCTGAGCAAGCGGCTGGAGGCATCGGAGATGACGCATGTGATGGAGCAGGCGGCGGATGTCGTCGGGGCTGTGTCATTCCCCTACGCCTTTCCCAAGGCGGGCCGCTATCGTGTCTGGATACAGGTGAAAAACGCTGGACGGATACTCACCGGCGCGTTCGCGCTCGAGGTACAGCCGGCGAAGTCCTGAGGCCGGCATGGTTACACGCCCCTCGGTCTCGTCGTCCGTCCATTACGAACATCACCGACTTCATGGAGATCCGTCATGCGACTTCTCGCCCTTTGCATCTGCGCCATCGCCCTTCTTCCCGTTGCCAGTGCCGCCCAGACGCGCGTTGCCGCCCCTGTGGCCGGGCCAACCGTGCAGTCGGCAATGGTGGGAATTCGCACTTCACCAACTGTCGATGCGCGCTCCAAGGCGCTTCAGCGCAGAGGCTCACGCCCGCAAATGGGACGTGATGTTGCGTTGATGGCAGTCGGCGGCGCGGCCCTCGTTGCGGGCGCGATCATCGGAGACGACGCGGGAACGGTCTTCATGGTCGGCGGCGCGGTTCTGCTTCTTTACGGCCTGTATCAGTACCTGCAATAGCGCACACACGGGGAGGCGGCATTCGTCTCCCCGTCCTGCCGCTAGGGTCGCCCCTCGATGTAGAGCGTCCCGGAGCTGACGAGTACCGACGCTCCGCCAACACGAATCGCAGCCAGCTGTCCCTTCTTCAGGTCGACCTCGAGCTCCAGCCTGCTCGGCCTCCCCATTTCGACTCCCTGATCAACTGACCAGCGGACGGTTCCATCCCGTGTCTCCGATCTCAGACCGAGAAACCCGGCCAGTGCCGCGCACGCTCCTCCCGTTGCGGGATCCTCGCCGATTCCGAGCCCCGGCGCGAACATGCGCGCGCGGATGTGGCCGCCTTCGAAGATGCCGCTCCAGTCGTCGGTGCTGAACACGAACATTTCTGGCGCCCAGTAGCCTTTCAGGACCTGCTCCCACTTCTGGACGTCGACTTTCACCCACGACAGCATCTCGGGCTTGCCGAGCGGTATGAAGAGAAAGGGAACGCCGCACGAGACGGCTTCCGGCTCGATCATGTCGTCCGACACGATGTGACTCGGCTCCAGTCCGAGGACTTCACAAAGCTTTTCAGGCCGGGGCGGCGGATCCTTGATCTCGGGGAGCTTCGCGGCCGTGAGCTGCGCGAAAACCGGCTTGCCATTATTGGCGCGAATGGTGACGGGAACGGGCCCGACGCCCTCCTCGAAAACGATTCTCGTCGTGTCACCCGAAAGCGGGATCTCGCCGATCGCCGAGAGAACGTGGGCGGTGCCCACCGTTGGGTGTCCGGCGAAAGGCAGCTCGCCGCCGGGAGTGAAGATGCGCAGCTTGCGCGTGTGCGCCTTGTTGACGGGCGGCAACACGAACACTGTCTCCGAATAGTTGAACTCGCGCGTCACAGCCAGCATCTGAGCGTCAGAAAGTCCGCGTGCGTCGGGTACGACAGCCAGCGGATTGCCGCCGTGCATGTTGTCGGTGAAAACGTCAGCTGTGTGAAACGCGTACGGCATGGGCAAGAATGTGGGGAAACCGGCGCGCGAGGGCTAGCTTGCCCCTCCGCTCCTTTCGAGCAGTGCGAGTGGTGACGTTTGCTCGCCGCCCAGCTGATCCATAGTGCACTGGCGCGGGGCCTTGTCGGGACGCCACCGAATGAAGCGGGTGCCGTGTCGAAATCGTCCGCCGGTGAAGTGGTCGTACTGGATTTCCACCACCAGCGTCGAGGCGAGCGGCTGCCACTCCGCTGTCCGCTCGGTGCTCCACCGGCTCGGACCGCCTGGCGCCTGGCCCGTGAAGCCGGGTTTTTCGACCAGCTTTTCCAGCTTCGGTGTGAGCTCCTCCTTGTGGGCGGTCGTTAGCCCGGAGCAGAAGCCGACATGGTGTAGCAGTCCGTCGTCGTCATAGAGGCCGAGCAGCATGGACCCGATGATCTTGCCGGCCGACGCGTAGCGGAAACCTCCCACCACGCATTCCACCGTCCGCATCTGCTTCACCTTCACCATTCCTTTCCGCTCCCCGGTCCGGTAAGGCTCGCCGAGCTTTTTCGCGATGATACCGTCGAGTCCGCCGCCCACGTTGTCGAACCACTGCTTAACGACCCTGAGCTCCGTCGTCGCCGGGGAGAGGCTCACGCGCGGCGAAGACGCGAAATAGCTCGCCGCGAACGAGTCGAGCTTCGGACGTCGTTCCGCGAGCGGCTGCTCAACGAGCGAGGTGCCGCGCTCGGTGACGAGCAGGTCGAACGCAATGAACGACGCCGGCGTTTCGGAGGCGAGCTTCGTGATCCGGCTCGCCGCGGGGTGAATCCGCTGCAGGAGGTCGTCGAAGGAGAGGTCGCCATTTACCGGTACGACGATCTCGCCGTCGAGCACGAAGCGCTTCGCGCCGACGGCGAGAATGGAGGCGACGAGATCGGGGAAGTATCGCGCCAGCGGCTGTCCGGCCTTCGACTGAAGCTCGACATCGTCGCCATCACGGAAAACGATGCAGCGAAAGCCATCCCACTTCGGTTCGTATTGCCATGAGTCGCCTTCGGGAATCGTCGCGACGCTGACGGCCTCCATGGGAAGAAACGGGGATTTGATCGGAAGTGTCATACGTGCCCGAAGTATGGCACCGAATCCGCAACGCGTTCCTGCATGCATGTAAAGTCGGTCGCCGCCGCCGACGCCGGAAGATGATTCGCTACGGCCCGGCGGGATTTCAGTACAAGGACTGGGCGGGAGTCGTGTACCCCGATCCCAGGCCCATCCGCTTCGATCCGCTCCGCTTCATCGCCCGCTACTTCGACACCGTCGAAATCAACTCCAGCTTCTACGGACCTCCTTCACCGCGGACGGCAGCCTCCTGGGTCAAGCGGGTAGCCGAGAACGGCGACTTTCGCTTCACCGGCAAGCTCTGGCAGCGATTCACGCACCAGCGCGCGGCGTGGAGCACGCAGGAAGCGGATGAGGTACGCGCTGGATTCGACGTGCTGATGAACGCCGATCAGCTGGGCGCGGTGCTGCTCCAGTTTCCGTGGAGCTTCCGCCGGACTGACGAGAACCGGGAATGGCTCGGCGATGTCGTCAGCGCATTTCGCGAGTACCCGCTCGTCGTCGAGGTACGCCACTCGTCCTGGCTCGTGCCTGAGTTCTTTCGAGCGCTCGAGGAGGCCGCGGTCGGATTCGTTAACATCGACCAGCCGCAATACCGCGACTCGATTGGACCATCGGCTCATGTGACGGCCCACGTCGGCTACGTTCGCGTGCACGGCCGGAACTACAGGGACTGGTTCAGCGAAAAGGCATCGGTGGAGCAGCGCTACAACTATCTGTATAGCGCCGCCGAGCTGGCGCCGTGGGCAGAGAGGACGAAGGAGATTGCCGCCGACCCCGCGCTTGCGGACGTGTTCGTGATCACGAACAACCATTTTCGGGGGAAAGCCGTCGCCAACGCGCTGATGCTGAAAGCGCTCGTGACGGGCGAAAAGGTCGCGGCGCCGCGCTCCCTGTTCGGCGAATACGGCGAGATGCTTGGTGCCTACGCCGAACCCGCTGATTAGTCAGCGTTTTGTGATGACGCGGGCCCGAAAAAAGTTACGCAACTCCATTGACGGCAAGGCCTTATTTCGGTAGCTTATTGGGACAAGGCGGGAGTTTTCCCGCTGTACAGCCAGAGAACGTACCGGGACCTGGAGTGTAGCCAGGTCTTTTTGGTTTTCTGGCGAAAAAATGTGACCATTTCGGTCGCGAACAAACGTAGTCGGCAAGGTACCGCAACACACGGGACTCCGACACAAATGAATGAGGATGTACCGCACATGCGTACCACCGGCAAAGTAAAGTGGTTC
>DATLXE010000430.1:0-8795 GCA_035575795.1 Gemmatimonadaceae bacterium | reverse complement strand
CGAGATCGCCGAACGCTCGGCCTCGGCAGGACGTGACGCGAGATATTCGGTGTACACACTCGATGCGGACGTGGTCCCGGAAATCAACGCCGGATCTTCCGCGTGAACCATCAGCACGAGCCCGGTGCGGGCAAGGAGAGGAAGGGCCTCTCGAAGTTCGCGCTCGCCAACGGCGGGAAACTCATCCACACCCGACGGCGTGAGGAAGCATTTGAAGGCGCGCACACCGGCCGCCGCGAGCGGCTCGATATCCTTTGCATTTCCGGGCACGACGCCACCGATGAACTCGACGTTCACCGCGCATTTTCCCCGGGCGGCTTCGCGCTTGGCTCGCAACGCCTTGACGGAAGTCGTCGCCGGAACCGAGTTGAGCGGCATGTCGAGCAGCGTCGTGACTCCGCCCGCTGCCGCCGCGCGCGTCGCCGTCTCGAATCCCTCCCAGTCCGTACGACCCGGCTCGTTGACGTGAACATGGGTGTCGACGATGCCCGGCATCACCAGCAGCTCGCCCGCGTCAAAGGGCGTGACGCGCGACGGGACTTCGTCCCACTCTGCCACCCGCTCGATGCGACCCTGTGCAATATGGAGCGATGACGGGCGGACACCGGCCGGGGTCAGGACACGACGGCCGCGAATGACGAGATCTATCAGCTCGTCTCTTCCCAGAATCGCCGCAGCAGATTCACCGCGACTCGCAGCCGATACTCGGCGGTCGACCTTACGTCGTCGATCGGCTTGATCTCTCCTGACAGAATCCGCGCGCCTTCTTCAATGCCCGCGCCCGACGAAAGCGCGCTCTCCGTTTCAGGGACGCGCACGACGGTCGGCGCAACGCTGCCGAAGGCAATTCGCGGCGACTCGGATCTCACGCCCGCGACGACGATCTTGGAAATCGCCTGCGCCGCCCGCGTACCGACTTTGCGAAACCATTGCTTTCCTTCGACCGGTGGAACCTCGATCGCCACTACCAGCTCGTCGGGCCGCATTACCGTCGCGCGGTAGCCCGTGTAGAACCGGGTGATCGGCACTCTTCGCTCCGCTGTCGCGCTGCGAAGCACGATGATAGCGTCGGCAGCAGCGAGCACCGGCAGCGAATCTCCCGCCGGCGATGCGTTGGCGATATTCCCGCCGATCGTGCCGCGATTCTGTATCTGCGCGCCGCCCACCTGCCGTGCAGCTTCGACGAGCATCGGCAATCTCGCGCCGACCACGCGCGAGCGGATGAGTGACGTGTAGGTGGCGAGCGCGCCGATGCTGAGATTGGCGCCGTTCAACGAAATGTCGCGCAGCTCGCCGATTGCCCAGATGTCGAGGAACCGGCGCGGCGTTAGCGTGCCGAAGTTGAGCGCCACGTAGAGGTCGGTGTTCCCGGCCATCGGCGTGCGAGGCTCGTCACGCAGAATATTGAGCGCCTCATCGAGCGATTTGGCGCGGCGGAGATCCAGCTCCGCGACCACCGCCCTCATTGCACTGCCGCGGCTGGTGCACCGGGCTCGGGCATACCCCGCCACTTCATTATCGCGCGGTAGATCGCCGAGTATCCTGTGCAGCGGCAGAGATTTCCGGCGAGCGCGATCTTCACGTCATCGAGACTCGGCTGCGGGCCGAGCGTGATGGCCGTCATGATCATCCCCGGCGTGCAGATCCCGCACTGGGCACCAACCTCGTTCATGAACAGGTGCTGCAGCGGATGATCGTCACCAAGGCCTTCGATCGTCAGGACTTTTGTGCCTTCCGCCTGTGCGACCGGGATCAGGCACGAGCAGACTGGATCTCCATCGATGAGGACGGTACAGGCGCCGCATTCTCCCTCGCCGCACCCTTCCTTCGTGCCTGTCAGGCCGCACTCTTCGCGGAGCACGTCGATGAGCCGGGTCATGGGGTGGACGGCAACGTCCGTATCCTTGCCGTTGAGCGTGAAGCGCATCAGACGCGCGCCGGCCTTCGGAGCAGAGGTATCACGCTTTGCTGCAGCTCGAAAGCAACTCAGGGGTAGCGGGGATTTCGCGCACATCGAGTCCGAGGTGACGGAGCGCGTTGACGACTGCGGGCGCGGGACCGTCCATCGGCAGCTCGCCAAGACCCTTCGCGCCGAAGGGGCCGCCGGGGTACGGGTTCTCCATCATCACCACGTCGACTTCAGGCATGTCCAGCGTCGTGGGAATCACGTAGTTGGTGAGCTGGGAATTGGCCATCGCGCCGTTGCGCATCACCACTCGCTCGAGCAGAGCGTAGCCGAGTCCCTGAGCGGTCCCTCCTTCGATTTGCCCGCGCGCCAGCGCCGGATGAATCGGCCTTCCGAACTCCTGCACAGCCGTAATCCTGAGCGGCCGCACTTCGAACGTATCGGGATCCAGCTCCAGCTCGGCAACATCACATCCCCAGCCGTAGGTCGCGTAAGCGTCGCCCCGGTACGACGCATCGTCCCACTTGATCCAGTCCGGTGGTTCGTAGGTGCGCTCCACCGTGAGCTCGCCGTGCTTCGCATGATACTGGGCGGGAGTGAGATCACCGAGCTTTTCCTTCATCTCCAGCGCGCACTCTTCGAGGATTTTTCCGACGACCATGCAGGTGCGCGAGGCGACGGTTGGTCCGCTGTCGGCAACGCGATCGGTGTCCGGCTGTGCCACTTCCACCGTCTCATATGGAATACCGAGCGCATCGGTGACTATCTGCGCGTGCATGGTGCGTGTTCCCTGGCCGATCTCCGTGCTCCCCGTTGCGATGCGCACGCCGGTGGGCGTCAGCTCGAGCCTCGCCTTCGATTTCAGACTTCTTTCGCCCGCGCCGGTGAACCCGGCGCCGTGATAGAAGAGCGCGAGTCCGACCGCGCGATTCGTCCCCTTGTACTGTTCCCGCTTGCGAGCGAAATCCGAGCGCCGGACCGCTTCCTCGAGAACCATCAGCGCGCTGCAGTCGTCGCGCAGCGTTTGCCCGGTGGCGGTGGTGTCGCCGGGCCGAAGGGCGTTCTTCCGGCGCAGCTCAACCAGGTCCACGCCGAGCGTTTCGGCAATGCGAT
The DNA here is from genome assembly GCA_035575795.1 of Gemmatimonadaceae bacterium. Classification (GTDB taxonomy): domain Bacteria; phylum Gemmatimonadota; class Gemmatimonadetes; order Gemmatimonadales; family Gemmatimonadaceae; genus UBA4720. Next base: position 5,776 of record DATLXE010000430.1, on the reverse strand, counting down.
CCATGTGCACCTCGACGGCGAATTCGGTCTGTGGCGCACCGAATCCGCGGAATGCTCCGTTGGGTGGGGTGTTGGTGAAGACCGCGCGGCCGCGGATGTGAACGTTGTCGCACCGGTAAGGCCCCGCGGCGTGAATGCACCCGCGCGAAAGCACTGTTGGGCTGAGCGTTATGTAGGCGCCGCCATCCATGAGGACGTCGATGTCCATCGCTACGAGGCGTCCGTCGCGAGTGAGTCCGGTGCGGTGCCGGACGATCGCCGGATGGCGCTTGGTGGTCGCGATCATGTCCTCGACGCGGTCGTAAATGATCTTCACCGGCCGGCCGGATTTAAGGGCGAGCAGCGCGGCATGGCCGGCAATCATCGACGGATATTCCTCCTTTCCGCCGAACCCGCCCCCAGTCTCCGTCTGGATCACGCGCACGGGAGGATGTTTTCCGAACAGACATCGCAGCGCCTTTATCACGTAGAAGGGGCATTGCACCGAGCCGTGTATCGCGACGCCTTCGCCCTCGGGCACGGCGATGACACCGTTGGGCTCGATGTATACGTGCTCCTGGTGTCCCGTCCGGTAAGTGCCCTCAACGATGATGTCAGCGGTTGCCAGCGCAGCATCCGTGTTGCCCTTCACCATGTCGATCTTCTTGAAGATCTGCGGCGAAGTTTCGGGATCGAAGTGCGGCTCCTCTTCGTCGTACTCGATCACGACGTTGGCCGCCTGCAGCGTGTCCCGGTCTTCATGCGCGAGGAGAAGAATCGGTTCCGCCATGTGCCGCACGTCGGTCTCAACCAGAAAGGGCTGGTCCTTCTCGATCAGGTCGACGGAATTTCTGCCGCGGATATCCCGATAGTCGACGATTGTGAATCCGGTCTGGTCGAATTCGAACTTCACTGACCGAATCTTTCCACGCGGGATCGTCGACCGGATGGTCCGGCCGAACAGCATCCCCGGAAAGACGATGTCGTCGGCGTAGCGCGCGGCGCCGGTGGCTTTGCCAATTCCATCCTTACGCGCGACGCTGTTACCGACTGCTGGCATTCTGATTTTGGCTGGGTTTGGAACTGCGACTGAGAAATACGCAGATGCGATCTTCGAGAAGCGTAGTTTGCCAGTTGCTAGGAAGAAGATGCTTCTGCCAACTCGCCGTCACGCTGCGAGAGGGTCAGACGAGACTTCTCTAGCAACTGTTGTTCTATGCTTCTCGAAGCGGGCATCTGCGTCTTTCTCAGTTGCCGTTTGCTTTCTCTTGTGAAGTTGGTTCGCCGCCCAATTCCGGGCAAGCGAAATCCGGCCTTGACTCCCGCAAACCTCGATGCTAGTGTATTAGCACAGTGCCAATAGACTAGCATCCAGGAGCCAGTGTGTCTTCCGCAACCCTGATCAACCTCGGCCGCCGCGAGCGGCAAATCATGGACGTCGTCTTTCGGCGGGGAAAGGCAACCGCGCAGGAAGTTCTCGACGCGCTGCCTGATCCACCCAGCTACTCAGCGGTGAGGGGCATGCTCCGACTGCTGGAGGACAAAGGTTATCTGACCCACGAGCAGGACGGACCTCGCTACATCTACATGCCGACGATGCCGGCCGAGGAAGCGAGCAGGTCCGCGCTGCGACACCTGCTCGACACCTTCTTCAATAGCTCGCGCGAGTCACTCGTCGCGGCGCTGATGGACCTGCCCAGCGAGCCTCTCTCCAAGCGGGATTATGCACGCTTGCGAAAGCTCGTCGCCGAGAAGTCGGAGGCAACACGATGAACGCGCCTCTTTTTCTCGACCCCGCCTTCCTTGCGGTCGTGACACCAATCGTGAAGGCGACGCTGCTCCTCACCGCGGCGGCGCTGATCGATGTGGTTCTGCGCGCCGCGCGCGCGTCAGCATGCTCACGCCACCTCGTCTGGACCGCGGCGATCGGTGCGCTTCTCGTCCTTCCCGCGACGAGCGCGCTGCCCTGGCACCTCGACGCGCTGACCATCCCCACTCCGCCGTCAGCAAGCGCTCCTGCATCAACCGCTGGCTCGCCCATGAATGCAATGCTGGCGACGACACGAGAAGCGGGTATGATCGGAACCGTTTCAATTCCCAGCCCACGGACGCCGCTGCCAGGTCCGAGCGTGACGCCATTCTTTTCCAGCCTCTCGCCGCGCGAGGTTTTGCTCGCCCTCTATATGGTTGGCTTGGTGGCGTTCCTCCTTCGACTTGCCGCCGGCCGCTGGTCACTCCGGCGCATTGGCGCGCGTGCAACTCGAGTGACCGGCGAAGAATGGCTGTCGCCTCTCCGCGAGATCGCCTGGCAGCTCGACGTTGATCGTCCCGTGAGACTCCTTCGGTCCACCGAGGTCGGCATCCCGATGACGTGGGGAACCGTCGCGCCGATCATCCTGCTGCCCGCCGGGGCCGAGTCGTGGTCCGACGAACGGCGCAGAGTGGTGTTGATGCACGAAATGGCGCACGTAGTTCGATGTGATTTCCTGACCCAGTTCGCCGCTGGCATCGCCTGCGCGGTTTACTGGTTTCATCCGCTCGTGTGGTACGCATCGCGCCGGTTGCGGGTCGAGCGGGAGATCGCCTGCGATGACCGCGTGCTGTCGGCGGGAACGGGTCCCGGGTCCTACGTGACTCACCTGCTCGAGGTCGCGCATGCCTGCCGGCGCCCGCGAACTTCCGCCGCGGCGGCAATCAGCATGGCAAGACCATCGCAGCTCGAGGGTAGAATGCTCGCCGCTTTCGATTCGGCGCGCAGCCGCCGCGTAATCGGCAGGACTGCCGTCGCGCTCGCCGCGCTTGGCACGTTGATCGTTGTCTCCACCGTTGGATCGCTACGCGCAAACTCTGCACAGGCCGCCCCGGCTGAGACTGTCACGACCGGCGCGACTGGCGCGACTGGCGCGACTGGCAACCAGCCTGGGCAAGATGGACCGACAGCGCCAGCCATCGACCAGACCACCCAGGGACAGCTTCCGGATCAGACGCTCAAGGTGCGCCCTGGTGGAATGCTGACCATCGATCTTCGTACCGGAGGGGCGGTGCGGATCACCGGATGGGATGAATCCTCGGTGAATGTCCGAACAATCCTTGCCGGCCGTGACAAGCGCGATACTCGCGTTGTGCTCACCCCCACGGGCGGCAGTGATGTGCAGCTCCGGAGCATGCAGGTCGGCAACAATCCTTCCTACAGCACGAGCCACCGTTTCGAGATCAAGGTTCCCAGGTCGTACAACGTTTCGATCAAATCGAACGGCGGTGGCATTGAGATCAGCGACGTGCGAGGCACCTTCGCTGGCTCAACCAATGGCGGCTCGCTGCACCTTAGCGGTGTCGAGGGTGAGGCGCGACTCTCGACTAACGGCGGCGAGATCACTGTCAGCGATGCCCGCCTCGATGGATACGTGAGTACTAACGGTGGTGGTGTGCGCTTTCACAACGTGGCCGGGAACCTGAAGGGAAGCTCTAACGGCGGTGGCGTAACGCGGACCAGTGGTTCTAACGACTCGCCCTCCAGCTCCCCCGTCAATATCAATAGTCCCGGTGGCCCAATCGATATCGATGCCGCGCCGTATGGCGCATCCCTGCACACGGGCGGCGGCCGCATTCACCTCCGCTCCGGTTCGCGCTTCGTCAACGCGCGAACGGGCGGCGGTCAGATCATCCTCGAGAACATCGATGGCCGCGTCCACGCGACGACGGGCGCCGGCGCGGTGCGCGTCTCGCTGCTGGACCGCACCAGCGGTCCGCACGATGTCGAGATCCGCTCCGGGTCGGGCAGTGTCGAGCTGACGCTGCCCGCTGATTTCGATGCCGAGCTCGACATCGAGACGGGATACACGAACAGCTTCGGCCACCGCGTATCCATCACCAGCGACTTTCCGCTCCGGCTCACCGAGAGCAGGGACTTCGAATCGGTGAACAACGGCACTCCGCGCAAGTTCGTGCGCGGCAAGGCGAGCATCGGGTCGGGAACGCACCGCGTCCTCGTGCGGACGGTGAACGGAAATGTCGTAATCCGTCGCCGTGGCTCCGGCCGCGTTTCGCTCGGCGGTCCGGACCTCGTTACGCCCGCGCAACCAGAGAGGAGTCGGGGCTTTGCTTTTGTCACCGGTGAAGGCAGCGAGCGCGTCGGCGCAATCAAGGCGCTTGCGCGGTCGGCGCCGGCAAAGGCCGCTGCATTCTCCCTCGAGACGCTTGCCTTCCAGGAATCGGATCAGGAGAGCATGCTGGCCGCCGTCCGCGAGCTCGAATACCTTGGAGACCCGGGTCTCTCCGGAATCATCCGCGTTGCCCGCACTCACTCCGCGCTCAGCGCACGACGCCAGGCGACGGGCAGCCTCGGCCGCTATGCCTGCGACGATGCGATCTCCGCACTGCGCCGCGTTGCGATGTCGGACCAGGATGCCGGCCTGCAGCAGGAGGCAGTGCGGAAACTTGCCAGCACGCACAGCCGTACGGACGTGGACCGGCGGATCACTCCCGCCGGGATAAGAGATATACTGCGCGAGATTGCCCACTCGCATCCGCTCGCGCAGGTCCGCGCTGAGGCCGAGCGTGAGCTCGGCGCGCTTTCCAACGGTTGATTGAGGGGATAACGACGTGCGTAATGTGTCCATGCTGCTGGTTCTGCTCCCGCTTTTCCCATTCAGCTCGTACGCTCAGGCGACTGCCCAGCGTGAGGCGCCGGCGCCGGCACCCGTGCTGCGTGCGCAACGAGTCACAGGCACGATCAGCCTCGACGGCAAGCTGGACGAGCAGGCGTGGACATCGGCGCCGGTGTCGAGCGCATTTACGCAGAGCTGGCCAAGCGCCGGCGCCGCACCTCGCCAGCGCACCGAGGCGCGAGTTCTTTACGACGACGCCGCGCTCTACGTGGGGGTGCGTCTGCATGACACCGCCCCTGACTCCATCGCCGCGCAGCTCGCCCGCCGCGACGCGATAGGCATCTATTCGGATTGGCTGCACGTCGTTATCGACAGCCGCCACGACCGGCGCACCGGTTTTCGATTCTCGGTGAATCCACTCGGCGTAAAAAAAGACGTCTATCACGCTGACGACGGAAACGAGGATCTCGGATGGGACGCGGTCTGGGAAGTGGCGACGCGGAAGGACGCGGAGGGATGGGTCGCTGAATACCGGATTCCCTTCAGCCAGCTTCGCTTCGCGGGAGCGGAGGATGGCGGCGATCGCACATGGGGACTGCAGATACAGCGCGACATCGCGCGCTACGAGGAGCGCGATACATGGGCTCCGTGGACGCGGCAGAGCTCCGGATTTGTTTCGAGTTTCGGCGACCTCTCGGGCCTGCAAGGCGTAGCTGCTCCGCGCCAGCTCGAGGTGCAGCCATATGCGAGCACACGAGTGACGCGCGCACCGGGATTGGGCGAGAACCCGTTTTTTCGGAAGAATGATCTCAGGGCGTCAGTCGGGCTCGACCTGAAGGCGGGCCTGCCCCTCGGCCTCACCCTCAGCGCGACTGTCAATCCCGACTTCGGGCAGGTCGAGGTCGATCCCGCGGTAGTGAATCTCAGCGCCTTCGAAACATTTTTTCCCGAGCAGCGCCCGTTCTTCGTCGAGGGCTCGGACGCATTTCAGTTCGGCCGTACGCGCAGCTTCAATAACTACGGTTTCTTCCAGTATTTCTACACGCGGCGCGTCGGACGCAGTCCACAGCGTCGGCTGTTCGGATCTGGGTTCCGGTTTCCGGATGCTCCGCAGGAGACGACGATTGGCGTTGCCGCGAAAGTAAGCGGCAAGACGCGCGGCGGCTGGTCGGTGGGCCTGCTCGACGCCG
>DATLXE010000429.1:0-3587 GCA_035575795.1 Gemmatimonadaceae bacterium | reverse complement strand
GTCGTCCAGCGAGAGCGGAAACCGCCCGTCGCCCTTTCGCCAAGTCTCAACCCGGCCGCCTAACGTCCGATCAGGTTGGGTCACCCAACCTTAAGGCAGTTCTACAGTTACGGCGTTCGGTCTAACGTTGTGTCTTAACTTGAGTAACTCGCTCCACCAGGCGCCGAGGAGCGGGTCGAGACCGTCACGAGCCGCGGCACTGATCCCGAATCTGCCGAAGGCGCCGGGCGCTTCGATCGGCGGCGCGTAGTCCTCACCGAGGAGGTCGAGCTTCGTGAAAACCACGCAATGAGGCTTGGCGGCAAGGTCGGCTGAGTATTCGGCGATTTCGTGGCGCAGCTGGTCATATTCGGCCTGCCAGTCCATCGCGTCGATCGGGATGAGAAAAGCGAGGATTCGGGTGCGCTCAATGTGGCGCAGAAACTGGAGACCGAGGCCCTTCCCTTCGTGCGCCCCTTCGATGATGCCGGGGATGTCGGCAACGACAAAGGTCCGGTGATCGCTGAGCTGGACGACGCCGAGGTTCGGGGCGAGTGTCGTGAATGGGTAGTCGGCGATCTTTGGCCGGGCAGCCGAAATGACTGACAGAAGGGTGGACTTGCCTGCGTTCGGCTGGCCGACCAGGCCGACGTCGGCGATGAGCTTGAGCTCCAGCTCGAGCTTCCGCACCACGCCCTCCTCGCCCGGCTGCCATTCGCGCGGAGACTGGTGGGTCGCGGTGGCAAAGAAGCTGTTGCCCTTCCCGCCCCTCCCGCCCTGCGCGATGACGAGCTCCTGCCCATCCTCCAGGACCTCGGCCAGTATCTCGCCGCTCGCGGCGTCGCGGAGAATCGTCCCCGGCGGCACGGGCATCACGACGTCGTCTCCAGATCGGCCGGACTTATTGGAGCCCATACCGTGCTCACCCCGACCGCCAACCCAGTTGTCGCGGTAGGTGTAGTCGAGCAGCGTTGCGAGGTTGGAATCGCCGCGCACGATCACGCTTCCGCCGCGCCCGCCCTCGCCGCCGTCGGGGCCACCCATCGGGGTGCGCCATTCGCGGCGGAAAGAGGTGCAGCCGGAGCCCCCCGTTCCACCTTCAACACGGATGACGGCGCGGTCGATGAACACTAGGCGCGCCCCACCCGTACCAGGAGTTGGCGAAACTTCGGCAGCTCCCCGGCCGGAATCAGGTCGCCGAGAGAGTCGAGCACGGCCCCAATCTCCGCGACATCGGAGCCGGCGTTGAGCGCGCCATGCAGGTGCGAGTGGAGCTGCCGCTGCTGGCACGTGACAGCGCAGGCCGCAACGATGCAAAGCTCGCGGATGCGGAGTTCCAGCCCCGGGCGCGACAGCACCTTTCCGTATCCGTCCACGATCATCCATTCGTCGAGCGCGGGGTGGAGTGCACGCACGTTCTCCCGCAGCGGCTCGTAGGACTCGCCGTAAACGACGGCGCAGGTCTTCTCGCCCTGTCGCCGCCACTCGTCCAGGTCGGGCGCAGTAGCAAGCGGATCGGCCACCGGTGCCTCAACTCCCGAGACGGCGCGCCAGCACCTGGCCGCGTTGAGCGTGCGGGGAAAGCCCGCGAACAGGTACGACTGGATGATGATCTCATCGACAATGGATGGCTCGATTTCCCCAAGCGCCTCAGTCATCACTACGCGCAGCGTTCGTTCGTTCGCGCCAGCAATCGCGCCGGCTATTCTCACCGCGTGGCGAAGCGGGGCCGGCAACTCGTTGACTGTATCGCCGGCGGCGTGCGGCGCGCTCATCATCTGTCGGCCAGCATCATCACTTCGCCGATGGACTCGCCACGCGTGTTCTTGAGCGGCTTGCGCATGAACTCGGCGATGCGCGGGGGAAGCGGCTTCGGCAGTGCGTCGAGCTCCACCAGGAGCCGGATCAGCGCCGGAAACTGAGCGCGCTGGGATCCATCTTCGACCTTGATCGCGACCCCGATCCCCTGCTCCGTCAGCATCGCGCAGTGCACGCCCTCGGCGCCCACCTTCGAGATGACCCTGCCGCCGGATTCGGAGATGAGGACCGAATCGATCCGGTCACTCCCACCGACCAGGAACGGGTGCGCCGTCATCGCCTGCACGATACGGCGCGGCGCTTCCTCGCCGCGCGCCGCGGCGACGGCAAAGCGCGAGTACGCCCGCGCCATTCGCTCCAGCGTCATCCCGAACACGACGACGCCGCAGCCGTCGATCGCCTGGTCGATCTTGTTGCAGGGCAGGTCGGACCAGAGGGAAATCTCGTTCAGAATGCAGCGCTGTACGGGGTGGTCAGTGCGCTCGTAGCCACGCGTCGCCCAGCTCTTGTGGTGCGCCCAGCCGAGCATGCCGGTGTGCTTCCCGGAGCAGTTGTTGTGGAGGCGGGTGGCGCGGCCGTTCGTCTCGCGGAGGATTCGCCCGCCTCGCTGGGACGACGGCTCGTGGGCGCCGCAGGCAAGGTCACCCTCCTCGAGCCCAATATCCTGCAACATTCGCTCGACGATCGCGACGTGCTCGGGCTCGCCGCCGTGCGACGCGCAGATTACGGCAAGCTGCTCGTCGCCCCAGCCCAGTGCATCGTGGCCACCGGAATTGAGGAACGGAACGGCCTGGAAGGGTTTGGCGCAGGAACGCCAGAAGGTGGAGCAGTTGGGTTCGAGCGCCGTTCCAGTCAGCTGCTCGCCATCCGACACTACCGCCGCATGCACCCGATGCCGTGATTCCGTTGCTTCGCCGCGCGTTACGACGACATCGAGCTCATACGTCTTGATCACATTCTAAAATACCTCGATCAATCCTTTTGTGTACCGTCTCGGATCACGTCTTACATCGACCAGCACGGCGTTGAGCTCCGTCACCGCCTTAACGAGCTGGTCGTACAGCTGCTGGTCGGTGAACAGCTTCTGAATCGTCCCATTCCCCTGCGAGAGGTTCTTGACCAGCGCGTCGGTGGTCGACGCAATGCTGACGAGCTGCACGTACAGGCTGTCGTCCTTCAGGAGCTTTCCGACGGTGCCGTTCCCTGAGCCGATCTGAGCGATCAGGGTGTCAACCGAGTTCAGCGTGCGATTGACGCTGTTGTACAACGCCGGATCGGTGAGGAGCTTGCCGACCGTCCCACGCGGGTTTTCCAGCTTCGTCATCAGGGCGCTGGTATGTGCCAGCGTGTTGTTGATCTGATCGTACATCTGGCGGTTGGTGACGAGCTGCCCGATCGTCCCTTCACCGCGCGAGATCGCTCCCGTCATCTTCTTGATGTCGGCGGTCAGCCCGACAACTTCCGTGATCGCCCCGGAAGCCTGCTGCACCACGGCCTCGTAGTCGATCGAGGGGATGATGATCAGCGTGTCGCCCTCCCTGAGCGGCCGGAAGCTGGGGGTGCCGGGGCTGATGTCGAACACTTTGTCACCGAGCAAGCCGAGCGTCTTGATCTTGGCGCGCGAATCCTTCCGCACCTGCGCGGAAAGCTCCTGGTTCACCTCGAGAATGAGGCGGACGTTTCGCGCCGTGTCCGTGTCGGGCGGCAGGAACTCGATCGCCTTGATATTCCCGGCAAGCTGTCCCGCCACCGTAACGCCCCCGCCGACACGCAGCCCACTCGCGTTGCCG
>DATLXE010000428.1:0-10278 GCA_035575795.1 Gemmatimonadaceae bacterium | reverse complement strand
ATGCGCGCACAGGCGAGCATCGAGATTGCAGCTTCGGGAATGAGAGGCAGGTAGATCGCGACGCGGTCACCCTTCTCGACGCCGCGCGCCTTGAGCACGTTTGCGAAGCGCGACACCTCGACGTAGAGATCCCAGTACGTGAGCGTGCGGGAATCCCCCGGCTCTCCTTCCCAGATGAGCGCTGCCTTGTTGCGCCGCGGGCCGCCAACGTGACGGTCGACGCAGTTGGCCGCGACGTTCAGTTCCCCTCCGACAAACCATTTTGCGTGTGGCGGCTTCCACTCGAGCACGGTATCCCACTGACGGATCCACTCGAGCTCGCCGGCCATTGAGGCCCAGTACCGTTCGTAGTCGAGCGATGCTTTCTCGTAGACGTCCACGGCCGAGGCGTTGGCGGCGAGCCGGAAAGCGGCATCCGGCTCGAACCGCCGGTTTTCCTGGAGGAGTACGTCGATGTCGTTCATTAGCGGGAAAAGTGCCGGGACTCGGCCGTTATCGGCGCAACGCCCAAGGATATACCGTTTTGCGCGTCACTTGCCAGAGTGGCAAGTTCTAGGCGAATGACAACACCGGCGCCCGACAGGGGCACTCCTCTCCTCGAGGTCAGCGAGCTCGCTCGCAGCTTCGCCGCGCGGAAGGCGCTCGAAGGCGTGAGCTTTTCGCTCCGCACCGGCGATTGCCTGGCGGTGTTCGGTCCCAACGGCGCCGGAAAAACGACGTTACTGCGCGTGCTGGCCGGACTGCTCAAGCCGACCGCCGGCAGCGCGAGACTCGATGGCACGCCGCTCCCGGGAGGGGCCGTCACACGATCGCTGGTGGGAGTGATATCTCACCAGACTCTGCTTTACAGCGCGCTATCGGCGCGCGAGAACGTGATGTTCGCCGCCCGTCTCCATGGAACTGATGCTCCCGACGCGCGCGCGGCGGCTGCGCTGGGGCGAATGGGATTGAGCGAACGCGCCGATATCCCGGTGCGCGCGCTCAGCCGCGGCATGCAACAGCGCGTGTCGATCTCGCGGGCAATGGTGCACTCACCGCGACTGCTCCTCGCCGACGAACCCTACACGGGCCTGGACGAAAGCGGAGCGCGCGCGTTGACAGGATTGCTACAGGAAGTGCGCGCAACGGGCACGACGGTCGTGCTCGTGACGCACAATCTCGCCGAGGGCCTTGCCCTCGCAACGCAGGCAGCGGTGCTTCGCGCCGGAAGGCTGGTACGGTACGAGCAGAAGTCTGCGATCGACGTCGCCAGCTACCCAGACACATATCGCGAGTCGGTCGCCGGCGGTGGTTGACACCCTCGGCGCAGCGTGGCTGATCGCGCGGAAGGATCTTGCGATCGAGTTCCGGACGCGGAGCGCGTTTCTGTCGGCGGTCGTGTTCGCGCTCATCGCGCTCGTCATCTTCTACTTCTCGTGGGATCCAACTGCCGTGTCGGCGACGGATCTCGCGCCCGGCGTGCTATGGGTGATCTTCACCTTCTCGGGGCTGCTGGGACTGCACCGGTCCTTCGGCGTCGAGGCGGCAGACCGCGCCATCGACGGCCTGCTGACGTCGCCCGTGAGCAGGGAATCCATATTCCTTGGCAAGGCGCTGGCGAATCTGATTTTCGTCGGCAGCATCCAGGTCGTCGCGATTCCGGCGCTGGTCATCTTCTACAACTTGCCGCTTGGTGCGGCAGCGCTGCCGCTGATCGGGATCGCTGTGCTGGCGGCAGTCGGACTCGTCGCGGTGGGCACGCTGTTCAGCGCGATGGCGGTGAACACGAGACTCGCCGAGCTGCTGCTGCCGATGCTGGCGCTTCCTTTTTTCGTCCCGATCGTGATCGCCGCATCTCAGTCGACGGCGAAGCTGTTGTCTGGGCGGCCTCTGACCGAGGCCGCCGCCTGGCTCAAGCTCCTTCTCGCTTTCGACATTGTCTTCGTCACCATCTGCACGCTCGCCTATCCTTTCACGGTGGAAGACTGAAACCGCCCCGCCTCGCCAGGCGTATCTCCGGGCAAGGCCGGTGCAGCAACCTTAAATTGGTGGGTGCGCGCGCATTGCCCGCACACAACGAACAGCACGCAAGCGAATGAAAATCTCCTGGCTCTCCGCTACGGCGGCCGCCGCCGTTGCACTGACGGTCGTCCGCGTCGTCGCCTACACGCCCACCGAGGCAGTGCAGGGCCCGGCGCAGAAGATCTATTACATCCACGTCCCCGCGGCGTGGGTGGCGTTCCTCGCCTTCTTCCTCGTTGCAATTGCCAGCGCCGTCTATCTCTGGCTGCGCGACATCCGCCTCGACCGTTTCGCCGAGAGCTCAGCCGAGGTTGGGGTGGTGTTCACGACGGTCGTGCTGACGACGGGTCCGCTCTGGGGCAAGCCGGTCTGGGGAACATACTGGACGTGGGATGCGCGGCTCACCTCGACGCTCTTCCTCTGGTTCATCTACGTCGGGTACATCGTGCTTCGCGGCGCGGTCGACGATCCATCGCTACGCGCGCGGTATTCAGCCGTGCTCGGAATCCTTGGAGCGTTCCTCATCCCTTTCATTCACATGAGCGTCTACATGTTCCGCACGCTCCACCCGATGCCCATTCTCGGGCAGCCGGCAGCGCTGGCGCGGGACAGCAACCCGGCCTTGCCCAGTGAGATGCGAAACACGATGCTGCTGGCGCTGTTGTCGTTCACGCTGCTCTACGCAGCATTTCTCAGCGCGCGCTACAGACTGGCAACCGCGCGCGGGATTGCCGAGGCGGAGCTGAACCATGCCTGACAACGCGAAGTTTTACTACCTCGCTTATGGGGTGGCCCTCTCTATCTATGCTCTGTACGCGCGGAGCCTTTATCTGCGTGGCCGTCGCCTGCGCCCGCCGGCCAGGTAGTCAGAGCGCGTGACGCAGCAACTCGCCGTGCCGACGGAAGTCAGCGATCCGCTGAACGCGCAGATCCTCGGCGTTTCGGAGGACCTGATCGCCGGTTTCGCGGCCGACCCGTTTCAACGAATTTCGGAGGCGTCCCAGCTCCCGCTCGACACCGTCATCGAGCGCTTGCGGGCAATGCTCGGCGCCGGAGTCATCCGCCGCATCAGGCAGACGCTGATGGCCACCAACCTCGCGCCCGGCGCGCTCGTCGCGTGGCACGTGCGGCCTGAAACGCTCGATGCAGGTTTCGATTTCATGTCGAAAGAAGACCCATTTTCGGGCCATGTCGTCATCCGGTCAACCGACGGCGATACACCCGGTTCGGTTTACCGGTTATGGACGACGCTCAAGGTGCCGCAGGGCTACTCGATGACCCGGCATTGCGACTTTCTCGCCGCGAGAATCGGCGCTGCTGCATACCGGATCATGCCCGCGAAGCGGCTGTTCGCGCTCGGCGTCGGGCACGTGAGACGGAAGGGCATAACGCCGGGGAGCAGGACGGATGCGCCGGGGCGCGTGATCGACACCAACATCGTCGAGCTGAGTACGGAGGAGTGGAAGGTTCTGACCGCGCTCAAGCGCGAGTTTGCAGTGGAGGAGATAGGTCCTGACCCGTGGCGGGCGCGTGCGCTCGACGCTGGTGTGTCGCACGATGAATTCCTGCGCGTTGCGACGTCGCTGAGTGACCGGGAGGTGATCGGCCGGTTCTCGACATTTCTCGAGCACGTGAAGCCGTCCGCGAAAGGCGAACGTGTCACGCGCTACAATGCGCTCTTTCACTGGCGCGTGCCGGAGGGCAGGGAGATCGAGGCAGGGCGTGAGGTGGGACGGCACCACATTCTCACCCATGCGTACTGGCGGGAGGGCGGGCCCGAGTTCGCCGACGTCAACATCATGGCGGTGGCGCACGGAATGGAGAAGTCGCTCGTGCTGGAGCACAAGGCGGCGATCGACGCGCACCTCGAGTCAGTCGGCATTCCCGTTCTCTACACCAACGTGTTCTGGGGTGGCCGCAGCGAAATCAAGCCGTCGGAGATCTCGCCGCTGGAGTATGCCGCGTGGAGCGAACGGGTGGGACTTTCCGCCCGGACACGGCGCCCGGAGTCACGAGATTGAGCGAAGGCAAAGTTTATCTAGTTGGCGCCGGCCCCGGCGATCCCGGGCTGATCACCGTGCGCGGCCGCGATCTGGTAGCAACCGCTGACGCCATCGTTTACGATGCCCTCGCCAATCCGGCGCTGCTGCCGAGCGATGCACGCGTGGCCGGCCGGCCCGAGCTCTACTTTGTCGGGAAGCGCGGCGGCGCGAAAGAGTCGGCATCGCAGGAGGAGATCAACTCTCTTCTCGTAAAGCTCGCTCGTGAAGGGAAGCGCGTCGTCAGGCTCAAGGGTGGTGATCCGCTCGTGTTCGGCCGCGGCAGCGAGGAGGCGCAGGCATGCAACGACGCGATCGTTGATTTCGAGATCGTTCCGGGAGTGACTGCCGGAATTGCGGCGGCGGCATACGCCGGAATTCCGGTGACGCACCGCGGACTCGCCGCATCCGTTACGTTCGTGACCGGACACGAAGATCCGACTAAGCCGGCAGCGCAAACGGACTGGCGCGCGCTCGCAAAAGTCGGCGGAACGATCGTGATCTACATGGGCGTGAAGACGCTCCCGCGAATCTCGGAAGCGCTTATTGACGCGGGAATGCCGGCGGAGATCCCTGCCGCCGCAATCCAATGGGGAACGCATCCGAAGCAGAAGACCTGCGTTGCTACGCTCGGTACCCTCGCCGCAAAAGCGGAAGAGCAGGGAATTACGGCGCCCGTGATCACGGTGATCGGATGGTCGGTGGTGCTGCGCGACGAGATCAGCTGGTTCGAGAAGCGTCCGCTCTTCGGCAGGCGAATCGTTGTCACGCGATCGGCGCAGCAGGCCGGAATTCTGAGCGAGAAACTTCGCGACCTTGGCGCCGACGTGCTCGAGATGCCGGCAACGGAAATCGAGCGGCTCGATCTGGCGCCGCTCCGCGCGGCAGTAGAGAGGGTGGACGGATTTGCCTGGCTCGTCTTCACCAGCCAGAATGCAGTGGCGATATTCTGGGAGCTGTTGCTGGCAAGTGGGAGGGACGCGCGCGCTCTCGCTGGCGCGAAGATAGCGGCCGTCGGTCCCGCGACCGCCGGCGCGCTGCTCGAGCACGGGATCGTGGTCGATGTAATTCCGGAGCGCTTCGTCGCCGAGGCGCTGCTGGAGTCCCTGCGCGCGCGGAATGACGTGACGGGGCGGACCGTGTTGTACGTGACGGCCGAAGGGGCGCGCGACGTTCTGCCGGCCGGACTCGCCGAAATGGGTGCGCACCTGGTCCTGATCGAGGCGTATACATCGAGGCCATCCGCAAGCGGCGCGAACCGCCTGTCACGCGCCATCGAGGCGGGGAAGGTGAGTCTCGTCACGTTCACCTCGGCATCGTCGGTGAAGGGATATGTGGAGGCAGTCGGCCCCACTCTCGCGCAGCGCAGTCCCGGTGCCTCGATCGGTCCGCAGACCAGCGCAGCGATGCGGGAGGCGGGTATCGAGGTCAGGTACGAGGCGAAAGAGTCGACAATCGATGGTCTCGTCGCGTCGGTGCTCGATGTGCGCTAAACGTTCGGACGGCGACGTGGTGCGCATTGCGACTCGCGCATCGGAGCTTGCGCTGAGGCAGGCGAAGCTCGTGCAGGATGCGCTGCTCACTCACGGGATCGCCTCCGAGCTCGTCACATTCAAAACGACTGGTGACAGAAATCTCGACCAGCCGCTCAGCGAGATCGGCGCGAAGGGTCTCTTCACGCGCGAGCTGGAAATTGCGCTCGCAAAGGGAAAGGTCGACTGCTGCGTGCACTCGCTGAAGGATCTACCGACCGAGTCGCCTGATGGGCTGGAGATCGCCGCCCAGCTCCCGCGTGAGGACCCGCGCGACGTGCTGATCGTGGGCCGCGTGCTCGGAGGCGAGGGACTGGACGATCTCCCGGCGGGCTCACGCGTTGGGACATCGAGTCTGCGCCGTCGCGCGCAGCTGATGGCGCGCCGACCCGACCTGGAGGTCGTGGAGCTCAGGGGAAACGTTCCCACCCGGTTGAGCAAGGTAGAAACAGGGAAGGTGCACGCGGCGATTCTTGCCGCCGCCGGTCTCATCCGTCTCGATGCGCAGCAACGCATCACACAGTTCCTCGACGCGCCCGCGTGGCTGCCCGCGGCGGGCCAGGGGGCGATAGCGATCCAGATTCGCGCCGACGATGACCGCATGCGCGCGGCGGTAGCGCCGCTCGATCACGTGGCAACTTCGATTGCGACGCGCGCGGAGCGGGCGTTCCTCGCCGCCCTGGAGGGAGGCTGTCAGGTTCCGATCGGTGCGCTCGTAATGGCGGAGGGAGAGCGGGCTACCTTACATGGCATGTTGTCCGATCTTGCCGGCCGTCACATCGTGACGGGTTCACACGCGGTCGACGTCATGGCGCCTGAAGCGGCTGGCGAAGCGCTCGCCGACGAGATTCGCTCTCGAGGCGGGAGCAGTCTTCTCGTCGAATTGCGCCAGCTCGAGCAGGTGCCAGCCCCACAGCCGGAGTAGGCATTGTCATCATTCCCTGAGTATCGCGGCCGTCGGCTGCGCCGGACTCCCGCGCTCCGCGCACTAGTCCGCGAGACACACCTGGCACCGTCCCAGCTCGTGTTGCCCGTTTTTGTGCGCGACGGGAAGAAGCTGCGGCGCCCCATCGCTTCGATGCCGGGCGTGAGCCAGACGTCGGTCGATGAGATGCTTCGCGACGCCGAAGCGGCGGCGGAGGCCGGAGTTGGCGGCATCATCCTGTTCGGTATCCCCGAGAAAAAGGATGCGACCGGCACCTCTGCGTGGGACGAGAAGGGAGCCGTGCAGCGCGGGGTGAAGGCGCTGAAGTCCGAGCTGCCCGACCTCGCCGTGATCACCGACGTCTGCATGTGCGAGTACACCGACCACGGCCACTGCGGCGTGCTCAGGGATGGCGAAGTGGACAACGACGCGACCCTCGACCTGCTCGCGCGGTCAGCGGTATCTCACGCCCGCGCCGGCGCCGACATCGTCGCTCCGAGCGACATGATGGACGGGCGCGTGCAGTCCATTCGCGCCGCCCTCGATGATGACGGCCACGAAAGCGCTGCCATCCTGAGCTATGCCGCGAAGTACGCTTCCGCCTATTACGGCCCGTTCAGGGAGGCGGCCGAGTCGGCGCCGAAAACGGGGGACAGGCGGGGATACCAGATGGACCCCGGAAACGGGGATGAGGCGCTGCGCGAAGTGATCGCCGACATCGATGAAGGGGCCGACGCGGTGATGGTGAAGCCGGCCGGGCCATACCCCGACATCGTCGCGAGGATCAAGCGCGAGACGGGCCACCCGGTCGCGGCATATCAGGTAAGCGGCGAGTACGCGATGATCTGCGCGGCGGCTGACAAGCAGTGGATCGACAGGGAGAGGGTGATGATGGAGTCGCTGCTCGGGATCCGGCGCGCGGGGGCGGACTTCATTGTCACCTACTTCGCCGTAGCGGCCGCAAGGGCACTCCAGGTCAGTTAAGCCCTTAAACGGGGGCTTGACGGCAGCTCGGTAAACCCGTTAATTACGTCATTAGCTAAGTAACTAAGTATTCGGAACGCACATGCAATCGCACCGCCACTTCAATGAATGACGTCTTCAAGGCTCTCGCGGATCCAACCCGCCGCGAGATCCTCGAGCTGCTTCGCGCCGGCCCCCGAAGCTCGGGGGAAATCGCCGAGCAGTTCACAACCAGCTGGGCGACAATCTCCCGGCACCTGAGCGTGCTCCGCGATGCCGACCTGATAATCGCGGAAAAGAACGGCCAGCACGTCGTGTACGAGCTCAACACAACTGTCTTTCAGGATGTCGTTGAGCACGTCCTGAAGATGTTCCGACCCAGGAGGTCGAATGCGTAAATGGATTCCGCTCCTCATCATCGCCGCCGCGTTCATCGCGTCGGCCGCTGTCTGGTCAGGTCTTCCCGACACGATGCCGACGCACTGGAATCTCGCCGGCGACGTCGACGGATGGTCGGGCAAGGCCTTCGGCGCGTGGATGCTGCCGCTCGTTCTGGCCGGTCTCTGGTTGCTGCTCAGATTCCTGCCGAGAATCGATCCGCGGCGCGCGAACTATGCGAAGTTCGGCCCCACCTACGAAGCGATCATCGTCACCGTGATGCTGTTCCTGTTCTGCCTTCACGCCGTGGCATTGCGCACCGCCCTTGGAATACCTGTGCCGATGGACCGCCTGGTGCCGCTGGGCGCGGGAGTGATGATGATCGTGATCGGCAACCTTCTGCCACGCGCGAGACCGAACTGGTTCGTCGGTATCCGAACGCCGTGGACGCTTTCCAGCGACCGCGTGTGGGAACGGACGCACCGCGTCGGCGGCCGCCTCCTTGTTGTCGGCGGCATCGTCGTGGTTCTCGCGGCGCTGTTCGCTGCGCAGCTCGCGCAAAGGATAATGATCGGTACGCTCGTCGCCGAGTCGATCGCGGTAGTTGCCTACTCCTACATAGAGTGGCACCGCCTCAATAGCGGCGATCCGGCGAAACCCACACAACCCACCTGAGGAGACCTCAATGACGATCATTCATGCGACAGTTACCGGCGCGCTCCTGATCGCGCTCGCGTGCCAGCCTCAAGTGCAGGTACAACAGACTGCTGCCCCTACTCCGTCCCCATCCGCCGCTCCCGCGCAGGCGAATTTGCCCACGAGGGTGGACACGATTGCACCGCCGACGGTCAGGGAATCCCCGTTCTCATTTACCAGCGGAACCCTTTCTCTCCCCGGAACCCTCACGCTTCCGACAAAAGCGCGGCGGGGAATCCCCGTCGCCCTGATCATCGCCGGGTCGGGACCCACTGACCGCAACGGAAACTCTTCTGGCGCGTTGCGCCAGATGAACAACTCGAACCTTTACGCGCAACTCGCCTGGCGGCTCGCTGAGCGCGGGATCGCGACGCTGCGCTACGACAAGCGGGGCCTCGGCGAGAGCTTGAGCAAGATAGACGTCGCTGCCACGAGCATCGACGACTTCATCGGCGACGTACGCGCCGGTGCCGACGCTCTCACCAGAGACGCGCGCTTTGGGCGTGTCTACCTGGTCGGCCACAGCGAGGGAGCGGAGCTCGCGCTCCAGGCGGCCAATCGTGGTACAAAGGTCGCCGGCGTCGCAATGCTGGCAGGCGCGGGGCGAAATATTCTCGTCATCATGCGCGAGCAGCTTGCGAAACAGTTGTCCGGCGTCGAGATGACGAAGTGGGACACCGCCGTTGTTCGGTTTCAGCGCGGCGAAGACCCCGGCGACGTCAACCCCGCGCTGAAGGGATTTTTTCAGCCGCAGATGCGGAAGTTCATGACCACGTGGATCGCCTACGAGCCGGCCGAGGAGATGGCGCGTGTCGGCGTGCCCGTACTGATCGTTCATGGCGCACTCGATGTCCAGGTGAGCGAAGCGGACGCGCAGGCGCTGATGGCAGCGCAGCCGGCAGCGAAGCTCGTCATCATCCCGAAGGCGAACCACGTTTTCCGCACCGCGTCATCGACGGACATGATGGCCCAGCTGGCGCTCTACCGTGATCCCACGATTCCGATCGTGCCCGAACTCGCATCGACAGTCGGCGACTGGATTCTCATGCGAAAATGACTGCGTCCCGACTTCGAGTGCCGCGCGGACCCTGAGCGGTTAATTTGAGGGTAAGCGAACGGAGACTACGCACGAATGCGGTACAGGCAATTCCCCGGCACCGACCTCAGCATCAGTGAGGTCGGTTTCGGCACCTGGACTCTTTCCACCGGCTGGTGGGGCGAGAAGACCGACGAGGAGGCTGTTGAGATGCTGCGCGCGGCCCACCGCGACCACGGCATCAACTTCTTCGACACCGCCGATACGTACGGCGATGGGCGCGGCGAGCGGCAGCTCGCGGAAGCGTTCCGCGGCCGCCGGCACGAAGTCGTTTACTCCACCAAGATCGGGTACGACATCTACGACGACGCCGCGAAAGCCGTTCGCCGCGGCCAGAGCGAGCTGCCGCAGAAGTTTGATCGCGACTACATGCGGTTCGCGCTGGATAAATGCCTCGAGCGGTTGGAGACGGACCACATCGACGTGCTCCAGCTCCACAACATCAAGATGGAGCACGTACGCGATGCTTCCATCTGGGAAGCGCTGCGCGAGATGCAGGGCGAAGGCCTCATCCGCGTCTGGGGCGCCGCGTTCGGCCCGGCCATCGGCTGGCTGTATGAAGCGGTGGAGCTATGCGAGCGCGAACCCGACATCGGCACGATCCAGATGATCTGGAACGTCCTCGAGCAGCAGCCCGGCACCGCGATG
>DATLXE010000427.1:0-10910 GCA_035575795.1 Gemmatimonadaceae bacterium | reverse complement strand
ACGCGAAACAACCCGACTTGGTGGCGATACGGTCATTTGAACCGACGGCGTCTTTCACGCTGCAACTCGCCGTATGTCAGCTAGCGATCGTCACAGTAAATCTCGATGCAATGGTGCGCTACCTGACTGGCCAGCCGCCTCGTGACCACACGCTACTGCCCGCAGACGACATAGCGTTCAGACTCTAGTGGTCTGACGTCGCAGTAGCTGCAGCGAACGAAGGCCATAGTGCGCGGCTGTGCCGCATCTTATTTGTAAGCTTTTGATGCTAAACCTGACGCTAGAACTCTAGACTCGATGGCCAAACCGACAAAGCGCCAAGCGGCGAAGCCTCGTCGACATCACCATTTCCCTCAGTTTCACCTCGCCCATTTCGCTGATGCTCGGTTACGGCTTTGGGCATATGACAAGCGCGGTCGACTCGAGCCGAACCCCAAACCGATACCGCTGGCGGCACTAGCTGTTGAAGCGAACCTCTACGACGATGATGCGCCGAGTGGCAACCTTGAGGGTGTGGAGGAATGGCTTGCCAACTCCGTTGATGGACCAGCGTCAATCGTTGTTCGTAAGGTTATCTCGGCTCAGAGTATCACTCAGCAAGAACGGGAGACGTTGGGGCGATACGTCATGTCACGTGACCTACGGACGCCGGCGACCCGTGACTTCCTCATGAAGCGGGCTCAAGCGGGTGTCGAGGCGGATTACGACGCTCGTGTAGCTGATACTGCCCAGATTCGGCAAGCAATTCTGGAGGACTCAAACGTCGACGTTTCGGAACGGCAAGTTGCCGCTCTAGCAAAGGCTTATCGGCCAGTTGTGACCAAAGGGTTCTGGCTGGAGTTCATGCAGAAGCACACGATCCGCGCCTTGCCTCGCCTACTCGCGAAAGGCTGGACTCTTTTTCGCGCGGATGACGGCTGTGAGTTTGTCACGTCAGATGTCGGTATACTCAAACACCGCGGAGGCTGGGATCGCCCCGCACCAAGCAAACCTGGCTGGTGGGACAATGCAGATGGTTGGCTAATGCCCCTGACTCCTCATCTCATGCTCGCGATGGCACCTGGATTGTATCCTGGTGACAAGCTTGTGCAACGCGCATTTCTCGATCCGTTCAATCGCGCGATCGCCCAACAGGCGAGGGAGTTCGTGTTCGCGCAGAGCGAATCGGAGCTGCGACGCGCGATCGACATGGTGTAGCAGAAGTTGCAGTTGCTAGAGACCGAAGCGTGTCTCACGGTGCGTAAGGGATTGAGGGCTCCGCGGCCCTGGTTGAACGTTGGATAGCCGAACTTGAGAAGACTCGATGATGCAGGGAAAGACAGACGTCCCCGAGCGGGAGCTCAGGAGCGCGTGGCTAGCGGATGGCTTGCCTCAGCACGACGCCGTCGAGCTTTTCCCCCGCGACGACGCCGGTGATCTGTGCCAGCGTCGGCGCGAGGTCAACAGTGCGTACAAACCCGGAGTAGCGGCCAGGAGTAAAGGCAGGACCATAGAAAATCAGCGGGACATTGGTGTCGTAGTCGTACGGTGAGCCATGTGTCGCGACGATACTTCCGAATATGCTGAACGGTGTGAGCGTAATGGCGAGCTCGACGCCGCTCGCTGGCGGAAACTGGTGGGCCCACCTGCGCGCGACCGGATCCGTGAGAGTGTCCCGCCCAATGAGATTGCGGAAACGATCAACCCGAGCCACACCCGGAACCCGCCTGGCTTCCCCGGCGAAGGCATTCAGGGCGGCGTCGATGGCCGCATCCCTTCCGCGGTCTCGTGTGCGATTCACTCTCGCCGTCCGCTGATTCACGTCGAAAGCGTCGTCCTTCAGTCCCAAGTCGATCAGGCGGGCGCGTAGTCTGGCCACGGGACCGGCAAGATTCACTCGTTCCGCCGACTGCCCTGTCGCCGCAACGGCCAGCTCGGGGATTTTTCCGACGCCATGATCGGACGAGAGCACGATCGCGACGCGCAGGGAATCCCGCACCCGGTAGAGTGAATCGATGAAAACGCCGAGCGAACGATCGAGCCGGAGCATCTGATCGTGGATTTCCTTCGAGTCGGGGCCAAAGGAGTGGCCGATGAGGTCTGTCGCCGACAGGGAAACCGCGAGCAGATCCGTCTGCGGTCCCGCGCCCAGTGAGAGCTCACGCAGGCCGTCGAGTGCCAACGCAAGCGTGATCTCGTCCATCCATGGCGTAAGGCGAACGTGTCCCGCCGCGGCGGCGCTGTCGGCGGGGAGGACATGAGGGAAAACCGGATCTATTCCGCGGCTTTCCAGATACACGCTGTCGGCTTCGCGATACGCGCTGTCCGGCAGCATCGGGACCCAGCTCCTGCCGGCATAACTCTGCGGCAATCGTCGCGCATTGAAGCGCGTCACCCACTGAGGCAGTGAATCGCGATAGTACCGGCTGGTCGTAAACCGGCCATCCGGCAGATACCAGTAGACTTCCGCGCGAGACCGACCAACCGGCAGGATGGCACCGCGATCCTTCATCGAAACCGACAACACGCGCGAACGCGAGTCCCTGGCGTGCAGCCAGTCGACGAGCGTCGAGCCCTGAAACCGCGCTGGCGATGCACCGCCGGCGGCACCCGTCGGAGCGCCGAGTAGTGGCGACGTTTCATCGAACACGCCCGCATCGTTGGCGGAGATTCCCGTTGAGCGCGGAAATCTCCCGGAGAGCAGAGTGGCATGCCCGGGCGCCGTTTCCGTGATTGCGTGATCGTGGTGAGCGTTAGTAAACCAGGCGCCGCCGCGGGTGAGGCGCCCGAAGCCGCCTTTGAGCTGAGAAGCGAACCGGTCGAGATAGTCACCGCGGAGCTGGTCGACGGTGATGAGAACGACCAGCGATGGCGGCGCGGCGGGACCGCTGGCCGTGCGCGCAACCTGGGCGCGCGCGTGAGACCCGGAAAGAAGAAGGAATGCGAGAAGGAGGGCGGCGCGTGGCATGCGCGAACATACCCAACGCGTAGCGCGGCGCAACTGCAGGGAGCTGCCCAGTGAACGCCGTGGAGTATGGCGCCCGCCACGAGGGGAGATGATATTAGCGCGCCTCCTGCCGAGACAATATCCCATGGCGACCGACGCTCCTCGCGCTGAGACAAGACCCGGAACGAAAGTTCTCGTCAGGGTCATGATTTATTACGCCATCCTCGCCGTAGTCGCGTGGTTCGCGAGCGATGCGCTTCCGCGGTCAAGAGCGCTCCCAAAACCATCTCTTGATCTCCTCTTCGGCTCAGCGCCGACGCCTGGAACGCTGCCAGTGACGTCAGCCGGGGCGGCGGATAGCGGGCTCGCTTTCATCGTCGGCGTGGCGATGGTTTCCACCTTATTGCTCTCACTCCCGGTCGCCTGGATTTACGTGCTTACGCGCGCCAAGCGCGGATATCAGCAGTCGGTTGTGCATCTGCTCGTAATCCTGCCGCTGGTGGTCGCCGGCATCGTGGTGCTCGTAAAGGACAGTCTTCCCCTCGCATTCAGCCTTGCCGGCATCGTCGCGGCGGTGCGCTTTCGGAACACACTCGAAGACAGCAAGGATGCGGTCTACGTCTTCCTCGCGACCGCGATCGGGCTTGCCGCGGCGGTGAACGTACCCGTTGCCGCCGTGATTTCGGTGCTGTTCAACATTACCGTGGTGACGCTGTGGTACACGGATTTTGCGCACACACCGGTCGCTCTCGAGGGGCGCCTGGCTGACCAGAGACTGAAAAAGGCGCGGCAGCTCGCCCGCACCGGCACCTTCGTCGCGCGCATCGACCAGGAGGTGTTCCGCGACATGACACGCGAGCAGCTCGAGAGCGTTGCCGAGCGGGCGTGGAACCGTGCTCACGAGAAGCAAACTGATTCTGGCGGCGGATCGCCTGAAACGGTGGTCCGCATCCGCACGCGTGATGTCGAGGAGCTGCGGCGGATCATCGAGCCGCGGCTCACCGATCATGTCAGCCGCTGGCGTATGGTTCGAACCGTGCCGGGCGACGGCAACTTCCAGATCGTGGAATATTCGGCGAAGCTCAAAAAGGAAACGACGGCCGACGATCTACTCGCTCTTGTGCGATCCGCGGGCGGCACGGCACTGATCGACGCGGAGATCATTTAGGATGCCACTTCCATCAGCGTGAGGAATCACCCTTGACGTTTAAAAAACGCATTGGAGTCTGCGCCACGTTGGTCGCGTGCGCGTTGCTCGCCGCAGAGGTTCCAGCGCAAAAGGCGCCCAAGGCGGACAAGCCTGACAAGTCGAACAAGACGCCCCAGGCCCTACCAACCTTTTTTGATTCCGAGGATCCACTCGCCGTCACGCTGACCGCTAACATCGGAAGGCTGCGTCGCGACAAGAGTCCGAATCCTCCGTGGCGCGCCGCCGCGCTTTCTTACACGAGCGCTGACGCAGCGACCGTCACCGTTCCGCTCAAGGTGCGAACACGGGGAATATGGCGTCTCAAGACGTGCGAGTTCCCGCCGCTCCGCCTCAATTTCAGCGGCGGACAGGCGAAGGGAACGGTCTTTCAGCGGCTCGATAAGCCGAAGCTGGTGAGCTTCTGCCGCGATAGGGACAACTACGAACAGTATGTCCTGCAGGAGTTGCAGCTGTACCGAGCCTACCAGGTGCTGACCCCGGTGAGCCACAAGGTGAGGTTGCTGCGGGTTGCGTACACGGACAGTGCGAATCAAAAAACCGAGGCCACGCGGTATGCCATCATGCTCGAGGAGCCGGATGCGTTGGCGGCACGCCTTGGTTGGAAGATCATGGATCAGAAAGGAGCGATGCCGGGAGATCTCGATCCCTTTTTCGACTCGCTCGTAGGAGTCTTCCAGTACTTCATCGGCAACACCGATTTTTCGACGAACGGCCTACACAACATGGAGCTGCTGCAGAAACCCGACGGTACGATGATTCCACTCGCGTACGATTTTGACTTCTCCGGCGCTGTCAACGCCGCCTATGCGACGGTCGATCCCAAGCTCAGCGTCACGCACGTGCGAGCGCGCCTGTTCCGGGGATACTGCACTGAAGGCGATTCGTTCGCGAAAGTCTTTGCCCTCTTCAACGAGAAGAAGGATCAGATCTACGCGCTGTACGGGGATCCGGTCGGCAGGCTCCTCGATCCCCGCGTCGCGAAGGAGACCCTCCAGTATTTCGACGCCTTCTATCGCACGATCAACGACTCGCGATCGGCCCGGCGCGAAATTCTCGAAGCGTGTATTGGCCGGCCCTGACGGGTCGGTCGGGCGGCCTGGCGTGTCGCGCACATTTCAATACGAAGTTGCATCGCTGGCGGCTCTCGAGGAGCTCGCGCGCGCGCCAATGCCGCTTGGCATCGGCGCAAGCTCTTCCCGCCGCTCGTTCCACCGTGACATCCATCTCGACACCACTGACGACTCGCTGCGGAGACGGGGCATTGCATGCCGCGTAAGGCTGGGGGGCGGGGGAACTCGAACACTCGCTGTCCGCATCCGCTCGAGTGCGGAGCACGAGGAGGTACGGATCACCAGTGTGGTCCGCAGCATCGAGATCGCTGGGGCATTGAGCGAGGACACCGTCGCTGGCCGGCGTCTTTCGTCAATTGTCGATCCCGCACTTCTCGTTGCCCGGACCGAGCTCTCGGTTGAACGGCTGACGCGGCTGGCGGACCGCGACTGGCTGCGCCGGCCGCGCATCGAGCTGCATTACGATCAGGTGACGATCAGCCGCGACGGCCTCTCGCGAACGTTTTATCGGTTCTCCGGGCGTGCGCGACCGGGTCAACCCGAAAGGCTTGACCGCCTCGCCCGTGCGCTCGAGGCACAGCAGAATCTGCGTCCGCTCACGGTGCCCGCAGCCGAACGCGGTGAGCTGCTGATCAGATGGGCGCGGCGCGGCCACGCCGATTCACGGGATCAAGGTTCGGACTCGCTGAACCGCATTCCAGATACGAACGAGAACAGGTCCAACACCGGCGAGTTCCTCAATCCCGAGCTCAGTCTTCTCAACTTCCAGCTCCGGGTGCTGGCGCTGGCCGAGCACGCTGAGACGCCGCTGCAGGAACGACTGCGATTTCTGGCGATCGTGAGCGCGAATCTCGATGAATTCTTCATGGTCCGCATGGGAGGCTTGAGGGCGGCGGGACGTGAGGAGCCCGATGAAGTGCCCGACGACGGGATCTCGCGCGGCGAGCAGTTGGACAGGATCGGTGCTCTGATACGCGACATCACTGCACGCCAGGCAGCATGTTACGAAGAATGCCGCGGCGAGCTCCGCGACATTGGATTTCACATTCTCGACTGGAATCAGCTCGAACAGTCAGACCGGCTCGAGCTGCGCGAACGGTGCCGCGACGAAATTCTGCCATCGCTGACGCCACTCGCGATGACACTCAGTCCCGGTCACCCGATGCCGCACATGCCGCATCTCGCGCTTTCTCTCGCAGTGGTGTTCCGCGCCCACGAGGGCGACCGCCCCCACCTTGCGGAACTCGAGCTTCCATCCGATTCGCCGCGCTTCATGCCCCTGGCAGACCGCCCTTTCTCGGTCGTACCGCTTGAGCAGGTCGTGAGGGGCACTCTCGATCTCCTCTACCCCAACGCCCGGGCGGAAGGCGCGTACCTGTTTCGCGTGACACGCGCCGGCGACCTCGCGCTCGACGAGTCAGCGGCGGATGACCTGCTCGAGGCGGTCGCCCATGCGAGTGGCCGACGTTCTCTCAACCCCGCGATCCGGGTCGAGGTGGAGCGTGACATGCCCGGATTCGTACGCGAGCTCGTACGCCATAGCCTCTCCGGAGCCGCTGACGAACTCGGCGAGGAGCTCCGGACGGACGAGTTTGAGGAGACGGAGGGCCTGCTCGACCTGCGCAGCCTTAGCGAGCTCAGGCTTCCGCCTGCTGCCGGACTTGTATACGCACCGTTCACTGCACGCGATCCCTTCGCCGGCGTCTCATCCCTGTTCGCGGAGGTACGTGCGCACGACCTCCTGTTTCATCATCCGTTCGTGTCGTTCGAGCAAACGTTCATTCGATTCATCCGTGAAGCGGCCGCGGATCCGGAAGTGACCGCAATCAAGATGACGCTCTACCGGGTAGGCGCATCTTCGCCGATCGTCGACGCGCTGATTGCCGCCGCCCGGAACGGAAAGCGCGTCGCCGTATTTCTCGAGTTAAAGGCCAGGTTCGACGAAGACAACAACGTCAGCTGGGCTCACGCACTCGACGTGGCGGGAGCGAACATCGTCTACGGCCTCGTGGGTCTCAAGAACCACTCGAAGGTCACGCTCGTCGTGCGTCGCGAGGAGGGCAGGCTGCGCCGCTACGTTCACGTCGGCACCGGCAACTACAACGCCCGGTCCGCCCTCCAGTACACCGACCTGAGCCTTTTCTCCGCGCGCGAAGAGCTCGGCGCCGACGTTGCCGACCTTTTCAATGAGCTGACTGGATCATCGCGTCCACCGGAGGGACTGTCGCGCGGCGCCCTCGTTGCTCCGCACCAGCTGCTCCCTGCTCTGCTCGATCACATCGACCGGGAGGCCGAGCACGCGCGCTCCGGGAAGCCAGCGCGCATAACGGCAAAGCTCAACGGACTGTCCGATCCCGAGGTCGTGCGCGCGCTTTACAGGGCGTCGTCAGAAGGCGTCGAGACCGACCTGATCGTACGCGGGATATGCACATTGCGCCCGAACGTTACGGGATTGTCCGAACGGATCCGTGTCACCTCGGTGGTGGGGAGGTTACTCGAGCATTCGCGGATCTACCGGTTCGAGAACGGCGGGACGCCAGTCCACTTGATCGGCTCCTCCGACCTGCGACCGCGTAACCTGCGTCGGCGCGTGGAGCTCCTCGTTCCGGTATGCGATTCGGTGAACAAGGCAATTCTCGACCGGACGCTGGAAATGTACCTGGCCGATTCGCGCGCCTGGGAACTGGGGGCGGCCGGGGATTACGTCAGCCGGGGTGGCGGATCGTCGTCCGCGCAGGAACAGCTGATATCCGGGCGCTGATCCTATGACTTCGCGGCGTTAAGCGCTCGTACGGCAACATACTCGGACTGATCCAGAAACCGCCCGATCACGGCGATCCCATCCTCCACCGGCAGCTCCTCTCCGGATTTCGATGCGTCACGGATCACGCGCTCGACTTCCTCGCGCACGATCATGAATTCACGCCGGACTGCGGATTCGCTCCAGCCGAGCGACAACCGCTGCGTCCCGTGACGCTCCGATACGAGGCGCTGGATTTCCGTGGCGTCGGCGAGCAACGGCGAGGGCTCGCCCTTGAGCTCCTCGATCATCACCAGCGCGCCGGCGACATCCGAGAGGAGCGTCGGGAGATGATCGGTCAGCTGCGAAGACGGGAGACCCACCACGCTCAGACTTGGATCGCAACGGATTCGCTCGACGACCGCGTCAATCGTGTCCTGCATCTTTTCAAGGAGCACGCGTCCAACCCTGGAGAGGCCCGTCACATAACTGTTGAGCGCGACGGTCTCGCTGGCAATCGCGGGCTTCGCGCCGGCTTCCGGCGCAGCCACACTGGCGGGCAGCCACAGAGTGAATGTCGACCCGATGTCCACCTCGCTTTTGACCGTGAGGTCGCCGCCCATCAGCCTTGCCAGCCGGCGGCTGATGGTCAATCCAAGCCCACTTCCCTCTCGCGTACGCGCGTGTCCCGACTCTGCCTGCACGAACGGATCAAAGATCGACTGCAACTTTTCTTCGGCGATGCCACTACCCGTGTCGCAGATGCGGAAGCACACGTACTTCCGGTTCGGCTGCAGACGCGCCGCTTTATCCGGCGATTCGGGGGCGTCAAGCTCAATACTGACTTTCCCGCCGGAGTCGGTGAACTTTACTGAGTTGGAGAGCAGATTCACGATGATCTGCCGCACTCTTTCGTTGTCGCCCAGGTAGATCGGAGCGGGCTCGGAGACAGGTGCAACGGTCAGCTCGAGTCCCGCCGCGGCTGCCTGCGGCTGAATCAGCGCTATTGCCGCGGCGACGGTTGCTGAAGCCGATGCGGGATCGGAGGTAACGGATAGACGACCCGCCTCGACCTTGGCCAGGTCAAGGATGTCGTTCACCAGCCCGAGGAGATGTTTCCCGCTCGCTCGAATCCGGCCGAGCTGCTCGCGCATCTTATCGGTGAGCGGCCCCGAGAGTCCGAGCTCCATGAGCTCGGAGTAGCCGAGCACGGCGTTCAGCGGCGTGCGCAGCTCGTGCGACATGATGGCAAGAAATTCGGACTTTGCCCGGTTTGCCGCCTCGGCCTCCAGACGGGCTTCCCGTTCGACGGCCAGCTGCTGGGTGCGCTCCTCCGCCTGCTTGCGATCGGTAATGTCGCGAAGCGATACCAGCTCAACGTGCTCATCTTCCCAATCGGCATCGACGACTCGAAGCTCGGCGTGCACGACGCCGCCTCCGCGTCGCTGGACGATCTCGACATCGGTCGTTTCGCCGACGACCACCGGAAACCCGAATGGGGTTCCCATCAGGTCGTCCGCGGCACGGCCGAACAACCGCTCGGCGGCCGGATTCGCAAAACGGATGTTTCCCTCGCCATCCACGATGACAATGCCATCGGGGAGACGCTCGATGATGAGGCGGAGGCTTGCGGCAGGCCTTGCGCGCAGGGGCTCAGTATCGCGGATCATTCGGCTCCAGACTCCCTTGGCCTCAGGAGTTGGTTATGGTTCGTGTGGGGCTGAATGGCGGCCGTAGTTCACCGCGAGCCAGTGCAACGAGCGGGCCGGATTGCCGAGGGACGTGGCAAGCGCATTGCTATGCAAAGGCGTGGAAAATCCACGACCGACAGGCTGGAGGATTCCTGTCCAAATACCTGTTGACCCTGTACGTGACTGGCACCAGTCTGCGCACAAGCACTGCGATCGCCAATCTCGAGCTGCTCTGCGAGAACGAGCTCAAGGGACAATATGAGCTCGAGATCGTCGATGTGCTTCAGCAGCCGCAGCGGGCGGAGGACGAGAAGATCCTTGCGACGCCCACGCTGATCAAGCAGCTGCCGCTGCCATTGCGCCGCGTCATCGGCGATCTGTCGGACAAGGAGAAGGTACTCCTCGGGCTCGCCGTCCACGCGCAGCCTCCGGCCGCTGCCACCCCCAAGCCGCCTTCCTGATGGCAATCAACCGGGCTCACCCCGCCGTCGAGAAAATCCGTACCGGCATCTCCAGCCTCGACATCATCGCCAAGGGCGGGCTGCCGAAGAACCGCACCACGCTTATTTCCGGCACGGCCGGCAGTGGCAAGACGGTATTTGCGGTGCACTTTCTGGCTGCCGGAATCGAGTTGGGCGAGCCCGGCGTCTTCGTGACGTTCGAGGAGGCCGCCGCCGACATCCGAAAGAACATGCGGAGCTTCGGCTGGGACCTCGCCCAGTGGGAAGAGGACGGGATGCTGGCTTTTGTAGACGCGTCTCCCGACCCTCAAATCGACTCGGTGGAAGCCGGCCTATTCGACCTTGGCGCCCTTGTGGCCCGCGTGGAGAACGCCGTGAGGAAAGTAAAGGCGACGCGCGTATCGGTGGATTCGCTCGGCGCGGTGTTCTCGCAATTCTCGGATCAGGCAATGGTTCGGTCCGAGCTGTTCCGCATCGCCGCCGCCCTCAAGGCAATGGGAGTGACCGCCGTACTCACCGCCGAGCGGACGGACGACCATGGCCCGGTCGCCCGCTTCGGCGTCGAGGAGTTCATCGCCGACAACGTGATGATTCTTCGCAACGCGCTCGAGGACGAGACGCGCCGGAGGACGATAGAAATACTGAAGTTCCGCGGCTGCGATCACCAGAAGGGTGAATATCCCTTCACGATCGTACCCCACGGCGGCGTTATCGTCATACCGCTGTCGGCAATGCAGCTCAGCATGAAATCGTCGGACGTGCGGATCTCCTCTGGCAACGCGGATCTCGACGAAATGTCCGGTGGTGGATTC
>DATLXE010000426.1:0-5361 GCA_035575795.1 Gemmatimonadaceae bacterium | reverse complement strand
CAGCAGCGACAGGGACGTCTCGCCGATTCGCGTGAAGCCGTCCATGTACCACAGGGAGACCCAACCGTCCGTCCGGTGCTGCCAGACGAGATCCGGCTTGCCGTCGCCGTTGAAATCCCCGGTCCCCGCGATGCGCCAGCTTGCATCCGCGCGGTCCCTCAGGTCCACGCCGGTCTTGATCGTGACGTCCCCCTGAAGGGTCCAGGCCGCGAGGGCCCCGGTATCGTGTTGCCAGAGCAGATCGTTCCTGCCGTCACCGTCAAAGTCGGCTCGTGCGTTCTCCCGCCGAAGGCGACCCCCGCCGAGCAGCGCCACGAACCGCACCGAAGCCGACGGAGCGCTGAACACGCCGGCGGCGTTATAGGCCTCGACGACGGCCCAGTACGTGGCGCCAGGAATCAGCCCCGTGATCTCCACCGAGGCCTTCGCGCCGGCATTGACGGAGTTCGGATAGACGCCCTGAGCCGATCCCCACCGTACGACGTATCCGCTTGCGTCCGCACTTGGATCCCACGCCAGTTGCGCGGTCTGAGCCAGGGCGGAGGCAGGCATGAGGCAACCGGCAATCAGCGCCAGCGCCAGCCACGGACCTCGATACAGGGTAGTCATTCGTCGGTATTCTCCGGCCTGCCCCGCCAGAGTCGCAAGAAACAGGCCGGCTCGCGCGGGAAGCGATACCAAGCCGCTAAGAGGAGACGAAATCGAGGCCATGAATGACAAAAAACTGCGGAGCAACGTGCCCCGCCGCTTTGCGGCCGAAAATTCTTGCGGCTTACTTGGGTCCGACGAGCTTCCAGTTCAGGTCGACGATAACCGGGAAGGATCCGTGATCGGCGCGGCTCGTGCCGTTCATGTACCAGACGGCCACCCACCCGTTCGAGATATGGTGCCAGACGAGATCGGGAGTCTGGTCGCCGTTGACGTCGATGACGGCGGCGATCTGCCACTCGCGGTCGCCGACCGCAGCCGGGTCCAGCGGAACCCAGACCGCCTTTTCCCCCTGGTTCATCAGCCACACGCCGAGAGATCCGCCTTCGCGATGACGCCACAGGATGTCGCTGTGTCCATCGGCATTGAAGTCGCCGACGCCGGCGATCTGCCAGAGGGCATCCTCAATCCGACCCGGCGACAGCGGCACGTTGGTGACCCTGGTGCCGTCCACGAGCCACAGCGAGAGCCAGCGATCGGTCGGGTGCTGCCAGAGGAGGTCGGGCTTGCCATCGAAATTGAAGTCCCCCACGCCGACCACCTTCCAGCCGGCGCTCGGCATGCGGCGCAGCGTGAGGTACGTGTGGTCGTACCGATGGACGCCGTCCATGTACCACAGGTAGATCCAGCCCTCCCTGCGGTGCTGCCAGACGATGTCGGGCTTGCCGTCCTGCACGCCGGCCCGTTCGAAATTGCCGGTCCCGACGATTTCCCAGTCGGGGTCGTCCACGACGATGGGGACCGAGACGGCCTCTTTCGTCGTGTGGCCGCCCTGGAGATGCCAGGCGGCGATATAGCCGTGGGTCGAATCGCGCCACAGCAGGTCGTTGTAGCCGTCGCCGTTGAAGTCGGCGCGCGCGAGCTCCGGTCGCCACAGCTTCTCGTTGACCGGGGCGCCGCCCTGGGTCACCGAGAAGGTCTGCCCGGCGATCGTGGCCGTGCCCGTGCGGCCGGGGGTGGCGAAATTGCGGGAGACGTGGATCTGCAGCGTTCCCGAGTCCGTGCGTCCGGTGGCGTTCGAGAAGGTGATGAATCCGCTCTGGCTCGCGGCGTCCCACCGGCACGCCTGTGGGGTGCTGACGGCGAGGGTGCCGGTCACCGCCTCGGCGGAGATGGTGATGCTCGAGGCGTCGAGGGTGTAGGTGCAGGGCAGGCCGGCCTGATCCACGGTCAGGGTATGGCCGGCAATCGTCGCGGTCCCCCGGCGGGCGAGTGACGAGGGGTTCGCGGCGATGCCGTAGCTGACGGTGTTGTCACTCGGGCTCAAGGTGATGAAACCGCTGGCGCTTTCCGCCGTCCACGTCCCGACACAGCCGGTGGGCACCGCCGTGACGGTGAGTTTGCCGCCCGCGCTGCCCGCCGAGACCGAGAGATCCTTCGTGCTGATGTCGTAACTGCAGGGAGGAGCAGCGGGTGGGGGCAGGGGCGGCGTAGGCGCGGGTGTCGACGGCGGTGCAGGGGAACCGACCGAAGTCGTCGTTATCCGCTGTCCGTACAGTGCCTGGAACCGATGAGATGTGAGGGCCATCCATTCCGAACGGGCCGGGTTCGCCGCGACGCTCGGGTAGTAATTGCCCTGGTTTGTCGGAAGCACGAGGATCGACGAAGCGCTGATAGGGTTGCCGGCCGCGTCAATCTCCACGGCTCCGTCGTTGCTGGTGCTCAACAGGTCGTGGGAGACATACAGGGTTGTGCCGGCCGCGGGGTTATAGGCCAGATCGACGCTGTCTTTTGAGGCAAAACGGGTCGACACGGTGAGAATACCGCTGGTCGGCGTTCCCGACCCGGCAGCCACACGCGTGGCGTAGAGGCCATTCCCGGGTTCCTGGTACCACACCACAAGATACTCGCCGGTGAGCGAGTTAAACACGGTATCGGTCTGCCAGATGCCACTGGTCCGCCGGTGCTGCGCAAAGCTCGCGCCATCGACGATCCCCGTGCGGGCGTTGAGGAGCACGCTCCGCACAAAGGCGTTGCTGGACCAGCCCGAGTAGGAAACCAGGCACTCGGGCTTCGAGTCATGGCAGGCCACGCCGGCCCAGCGTTCTCCGTCCCCGGTCGTCGCGACGGGAAGGATCCCGCTGGCCGCGGCACCACTGTTGTTGACGATCACGCCGCTGACGTTCGCGGTCTCTTTGGTGCCCCAAACGACCATGAAGGATTGCGCTGGCTTCGAGTACGCAACATTCACGGGCGCTTCATAAAATGACGAGTCCGCTCCAACCTGGTTGTCAGCGCTGAACGGACCGCCGTGATTCACGCTCACCATGCGGGCGTGAATGCTGGTGCGTTCTCCAGCCAGATCGCTCGCGTGCCACACGACGAGGAACCCTCCGGCTCCCCCGTCGGCATCGGGGCTGTACGCCACGCTGGGAAAATGGGTGTAGCTCCCGCCAGACTGGATGACGAAGGTCGAGCCGACGGGCGCGCCGTCCTGAGAGACGAACTGTCCGCGCAGCAATCCGTACGTCGCGACCGTCAAGTACACCTTGTTCTTCGGGTCGTAGGCGATGCCATTTCCGCGAACCGCTGCGGCGATATACGAAACCGGCGACCCGACAGGCGAGATTTGGGCACGCGCCTCACCGAAGCCCAGGATCAGCATCGGCGCAAGGGCAAGACACACACGGGCGAAACAGTATTGGCGCATCGTCTTGTCTCAACTCAAGGGTTCAACACGACTCACCAGTGAGACGGGTGACCACCCAATTCTGAATAGTTTTATCGGTCGTGCGGGGGGGCTAGATTAGAGTAAACGGGATCTGGTGCGCAGTCAATAGGCGCAGCGGAACGCGGCGTGGCTGAGCTCGCGTGGCTGAGCTACTTGACGGCGTCCCGATCACCCGTGATGAGCCGGAGCAGTGACGCCGCCGCGCTCAGGCGGACCGAGGCATCCGGATCGCGGAGTCGACCACGCAGATCCGCGATCGTGACGGTCAGGGTTCCGGTGCCCGCCAGCTCGTCTGCAACCCGCGCACTCTCGGACCGCACGACGGGATTCTCGTTGGTCAGGGCCTCCTGGAGCACCCGACGCGCGGCCGCCGGATCGATCGGTGCGATGAGACGCGCGGCCTCCAGGCGCACCAGTCCCTCCTGATTGTCGAGCAGGGGACGGACGGCTTCCACCCACGGCCCCGGTTGTCCGTCCCACGCGGCGGCGGCCATGAGCTGTATATCCGGGACGTCCGTCGCGAGCATGCGGGCCACTTCTGCCTGTCCCTCGGGATCGTTCAGACGCGCCAATGCCACGGCAGCGGAGTGGCGGACGAACGGATAATCAGCTGCGAGGGACTTGCGCAACGACTCGACTGCCTCGTACGCGCGGAGGCGCCCGAGTGCGGACGCCGCGGCAGAGCTGGTGGACTCATCCTTGTCGTTCAGCAGTGTCAGGAGGATGGGAACACTGGCCGGTCCCCCCTGCTCAAGGGCGGGAACAAGGCCCCGGCGATTGCCCGGCCCTTCGGCGGCGTCGCGAATCCGCGCAGCGGCCGTCTCGTCACCGAGGGACGTCAACGCGGCATCGACCGTGG
This sequence comes from Gemmatimonadaceae bacterium, assembly GCA_035575795.1. Classification (GTDB taxonomy): domain Bacteria; phylum Gemmatimonadota; class Gemmatimonadetes; order Gemmatimonadales; family Gemmatimonadaceae; genus UBA4720. The sequence goes on along the minus strand of DATLXE010000426.1, from coordinate 1,123 downwards.
CCCCGCCATCGTTGAGAGCGGCGAGCTCGGCCCGGGCTCCCCCGACCCCCGCACGCGCCAGTCGCGTCAGTGCGATCACACGCAGCCCCGGGTCCTTGTCCCGAGCGATCAGTCTCAGGACATGCACGGCGACGGGTTCGAGCAGGTAGACATCCTCCTCGCGCGGACCCCGCGAATCCTTCAGCCACGCTTCGTACGCGTCGAGACCGCGCAGCGGACCCTCGCCTGCTGTTAGAGCCCTGATCCTCACAATCAGCGCCGCGTGGTTCCACGGTTCGCGCTTCAGGACCTCGCCGGCAGTGCGCAAGGCGTCGGCGTACTTCTCCGCGGCCAACGCGTTCCACGCGGAGGCCAAGGCTGAGACCTCGGACATCGGTTGCGCCTTGACCGCGTCGCGGGGCGGTGCCTGCGCCCAGCTCGGCTGCGCGAAGGTCAGGACGAAAATGGCAGTGAAGATCAGGCGTAGGGGCATATATGACTCTCAGCGACAGACTGTTCTTAGGACGCTACCGGTTGCTCTGCAGTTGGAGCAACTGCTATAAATCAATGATCTCATGGCTAAACGGGCATTGATCACCGGCATTACCGGGCAGGACGGGTCGTACCTCGCCGAGCTGCTCCTCGAAAAAGGCTACGAGGTCTACGGTCTCGTACGTCGCGCGAGCGCGCCGAACCTGTGGCGCATCCAGCATCTGCTGCCGCGGATCCATCTTCGCCCCGGTGATCTGCTGGACCAGTTGTCGCTCATCCGCGTGCTCGCGGACGTGCGGCCGACCGAGGTGTACAACCTGGCGGCGATGTCGTTTGTGCCGGCTTCGTGGGACCAGCCGATGCTGACCGGGGAATTCAACTCCCAGGGTGTGACGCGCATGCTCGAGGCGGTGAGGCACGTCGATCCCGGCATGCGTTTCTACCAGGCATCCTCATCGGAGATGTACGGGAAGGTGCGCGAGGTGCCGCAGACCGAGATGACGCCGTTCTACCCGAGGAGCCCCTACGGCGTGTCGAAGGTGTTTGCGCACTACATCACGGTGAACTACCGCGAAAGTTACGACCTCTTTGCCGTGTCGGGGATCCTCTTCAACCACGAATCGCCCCGCCGAGGCCTCGAGTTCGTGACGCG
>DATLXE010000425.1:0-7220 GCA_035575795.1 Gemmatimonadaceae bacterium | reverse complement strand
CGACGTGACGATGCAGAAATAGCGCTTGTTCGCCTTCATTGTCCGCCGGCTGCTGCTCTCCATCCCGACGCTGTTCGGGGTGCTCGTCGTCGTTTTTCTGCTGCTCTACGTGGCACCCGGTGATCCGGTGCAGGAGATGGTTGGCGAGCGCGCCGATCCCGAGACGATTGCGCGGCTGCGTAAGGAGCTAAAGCTCGACGAGCCGATGCACAAGCAGTTCACGCACTACACGAGCGGCGTCCTGCGCGGAGACTTCGGGAACTCCTACATCACGCAGCGTCCGATCATCCAGGACATCCGCGAGCGTTTTCCCAAGACGCTGCTCCTCGCCGGCACCGCGATGCTGCTCGCCTCGATACTGGGCATCACGCTCGGCGTCCTGAGCGCCCGTAATCCGGGCGGCTGGCTCGACCGCCTGGGATTGGGGGCCGCGTATCTCGGGATTTCATTCCCTGTGTATTGGGTCGGACTAATCCTGATTCTGTTTTTTGCGGTAATCCTCAAGTGGCTGCCGCCGTCCGGCTACGGCGGCATCAAGTACCTCATTCTGCCCGCGCTCGCGCTCGGCTCCCGCTCGATTGCGTTCCTTGCGCGCGTTACGCGTTCGGCGATGCTCGACGTACTGAGCGGCGACTTCGTGCGCACGGCGCGCGCGAAGGGACTGAAAGAGCGCGTCGTCGTGGTGCGTCACGCGCTGCGCAACGCGCTCATCCCGATCATCACCGTACTTGGTCTCGACTTTGGATACTATCTGACGGGTAGCATCCTCACCGAGACCATTTTCAGCTGGCCCGGCATCGGCCGATACGTCGTCAACGCGATCACGCGGCGCGATCTGCCCGCGATCCAGGGATCGGTTCTGTTCCTCAGCGTCGTCTTCGTCCTCGTCAATCTCATTACGGATCTCGCCTACGCCAAAGCCGATCCCCGCGTAGCGTACTCGTAGGCGCGGATCGATGAGCACGGGCGACGCGGGACGCGAGAGCGCCCTGCGGAAGGAAATCGAGAAGATCGAGACCGGTTCCGGTGCGAAGTCGATTGCCGTCGCACTCAGCGACGCCGAATCCGGGCTCGAGCTGCACTACAACGCCGAGCGCTGGTTTCACGCCGCGAGCACGATCAAGGTCCCCATTCTGCTCGGCGTTTTCGCCGCAATCGACCGCGGTGACCTGCTGCCCCACTCGCGAGTGCACGTGCGCAATCGCTTCCTGAGCGTTGTGGAACAGGTTCCGTTTCGCGTCGAGCAGGGGCGGGATGCGAATTCGTCCGTGCAGAACGCGATCGGGAAGATGATGCGCGTTGACGAGCTCGCCTATCACATGATCACGACGAGCAGTAACCTCGCCACCAATCTGCTATTGGGGGTGGTGGGGCCTGATTCGGTGCGGGCGACGTTGCGCGAGCTCGAGGTCGACGAGGGAATCGAGCTCAAGCGCGGAGTCGAGGACGAACTCGCGTTCGAGAAGGGCATCAACAGCCGTGTGACGGCCGACGGACTGCTGCGGATTCTCGTCCTGCTTTCGGAGGGTAAGGCGTTTTCCCCCGCGCTGTCGCGACGGATGATGGACATCCTTCACGCCCAGGAATTCAACCAGGGAATTCCGGCACGGCTGCCGAAGGGTGCGCGCGTTGCGCACAAGACTGGGGAGATCTCGACGATCGCACACGACGCAGCGGTCGTTTACCTGCCGAAGCGAAAACCGTATGTGCTAGTCGTGCTGACCGAGTGGGAGCCATCAGGTTCTGGCCGATCGCGGGCAATCGCCTCCATATCGCACGCGGTTTACGAGGCCCTCACCGCGGTCGTGCCCGCGTGACCGCGACTCCGAACTTCCCCCTCGCGGTCGTGGACGGATTGACTCTTCCGCCCGAGTACCGAAAGGCGCTCCGGCCGGGCGAGAGCTGGAACGACGGAGCGGGCCGCGCCAAGCAGCTTCCGCGGTACTTCTATGAAGTGCCGTCCTGGGACACGGCGATGAAGATAGAGCTCTCGAGCCACTTTCTGCTCTGGGAATTCATCCAGGTGGACGTCCGCGAGGCTCCCCCTCTACGGACCTTCCCGCGGTACGTTCCCTGCGCAATTACACTGCTGGCCGTCTGTCTCGAGCGGTTCCGGGAGGCCGTCGGGACGTTCATCCATATCTCGGCGAACGGGGGCTATCGGTCCCCGACCCACCGGTTTTCCAGGCAGGCGACGCCGCATGCCTGGGGTACTGCCGCCAATATCTATCGGATCGGCGATACATATCTGGACAACCGGAGCGCGATCGAGCGGTTCAGCCTTATCGCGAGGGAGACCCTGCCCGGCATCTGGACCCGCCCCTACGGGCAGCCGTTGGGCTTCTCCGAGGACCACCTGCACCTCGACCTGGGGTACGTGACCTCGGTGCCGCGGGACGTAAAGAGTTAGAAACGGACAGGGAAACGATGAGACATCTGAGTATCGTTACAGCATGACCACGGAGCTGAAGAAAAAGGGCGTTGAGAGCAAAGCCTCGACATCCGAGCGCATCCAGCTCGCGGCGATCGGCATGGAAGCCGAATTCGCCGTGATCATGAATGGCGTTCAGGTGAAGCCCGAGAACATCTTCGGCAGCCCGAAGCGCATCATCCGCGAGAAGATGATGCACCGGAAGGGCCGGTCGTATCACCTGCCGACCGGCGGCGCGATCTATTTCGATACCGGCGTGATCGAAGTCGCCACCCCTGTCATCGAGATCGAGAAGGGATGCGCGGCGCGCGCCGGCCGGTCGCTGTGGGAAGCGATCCTGTTCCTGCGCCAGGAGTTGGACGCATGGGAGGGCGCGAACGACAAGGATGTACAGCTGGCGGGCTTCAGCACGCACTACAACATCTCGTTCGAGCTGCCGCGCCACGAGCAGGGCACCAGCCGGACGGTGGAGCAGCTCGCCTACCTGCTCGCGCACATCCTGCCGGCGCCGGTGATGCTGCTTGCCGCAAACAAGCGCTCGACGGGGATCGGCGTGCGTCCGCGCGGCGACCGGATCGAGATCACGGCCGATTTCACCCCCGATGCGCCGCTCATGATCGCGACGGCGACGGTGATCGTCGGAATCGTGCGCGAGGTGATGACGTGGCCGAGCTACGAGATCGGTGCGCTGGACGGGACGGACATCCCGATCATCCGCGGGTTTCACCCGATGCCGCACACATCGCGAAAGGGTTGGCTGGCGCGGTTCGACTGCTTCCCGAAGAATCCGTTCATGTGCGACATCGACAACGACATGTGGACGACCACGGACGGCCGAAGCATGTCGCTCCGGCAAATGGGCGGTATGATCGCGCGGCATTTCTGGCCGAACATCAGGCGCGTCTCCGATGCATTCACGCTGCGCCTGATCGGCGCGGTGATGCGCGGACGCGCGCCGTCGCTGCTGGACCTGAAGGACCGTCCGCCGGGATATGAGGATGTCGGCCGTCTCTGCACGTGGGACAATCTTTTTCCGGAGCGCATCCTGCCGCGCTCGCTCTACGAGCGGGTGCTGATCCGCGCGATCTCGGGACAGAAGCTGCACCTGAACGGCGAGTGGTGCACGCCGACGGGAATGCGTGGCTGGTCGCGCGTGGTGTTCAGGCGGAAGGCGGACAACTCCCGGCACGTGTTCTCGCTCGATTACCTGCTCGAGCACCTGCGCGAATGGGAGCGGCCGTACCGCACGTCCAAAAGGAACGGCGGGAAAGCAGTTCGATCCCGGGGGTAGTCCCCAGAATTCGGTCTCAACTGAGAAGGAGGCCGTGCTGCTCAGCGAGTGCACCCATCGCCGCGAAATCGAACTCGCACATCACCAGGGTTCCAGACAGCATCATTCGTAATTTCTACGGGAATGCTGGAGTTCAAGCGGCACTCGTGGGCGCGGCCTGAAATAAAGGCGAACAGGTCGACGCGATCTGCTCGATGTGCCGGTGATCGGTACCGCAGCAGCCGCCCATGATGTTGATGTGCTTCATCCGCCGTGATATTTCGGCGTACTCACGCGCGAGCTCACGAGGGTCGCCGGCATCGAGTACCGGCGCTTCGTTCAGCTCCGCGTGGCTCATGCGCGATGCATTGGCGCGAATGCCACGGATCTTATTCAGCCATGCCTCCTTCGATGCGAGAACGCTCTCGAAGTGCGTGGGGTGTGCGCAGTTGATCATGTAATACGACGGATAACCCGACGTTGCTGCCTCCACCTGCTCAATGGCTTTCTTGAGCGTCTGTCCCGTCGGGAGTGTTCCATCCGTCTCTACGGTGAACGAGATCGCTGCGGGCATGCGCGCCGCCTTCGCCGCCCGCGCGATGCCAATCGCTTCTTCCGCGTAGTTCATGGTGATTGCGCAAACCAGGTCCGCCGCCGTGGCAGCAAAAATTTCGACCTGCTCCCGGTGGTACTCCTCTGCTTCCTGCTCGGACATCGCCTTTCCCGGTATGTACCCATCCCCACGGGGACCCAGGCAGCCGCTGATCACGACCGGAACACTATCGGTTTCGATCTCCGCCCGGACTTCTTCCAGGATGCGAATGGCGCTTCGGTTGGCGTCGGCAAGCTCGCTCTCGCTGTAGCCAAGCTTCATTCCCCAGTCCCTGTTGGCGCGCCAGGTTGCGCTCTCGAGAATCAGTCCGGTGCCGTACTTCAAGGCAATGTCGGCGTAGGTGCGAAAATACTTCTTCAGCGCCGCTTCACCCTCAGGTGTCTTAAGAAGATGGAACGCCGCGAAATCCGGGAGCTCCAGCCCTTCCAGAAAAATGAGCGTCGTCTCGAGGCCCCCATCGGTCAGAAAGAGGCGGTCGCCCAACTGCGGTAACCGTTTGCGATAACTCTTCATTGTGTGCTCCCCCATCTATTGCACATTCCTGCGCGCCGGGACGAAGCGCCCGGGCTGCAGATCGCCTGCCACAACGCAACGCTGCCCCCGACAATCACGAATCCGATGACCGCGCCGCCTGCGGCCTCCGAAACAACGTTATGCTCCGAATCACCTGCAAGCGTGGCGAGGAGGGGAAATGTGAGTGCGCCCACACCGGCTCCAATGAGCCCCCACTTAAACCAGGAACGGGTGCCACCGCCCGACTGCGCGGCGGGCGACATCGGTCCTGGAAGAAGGGGCGCTGGAGCGTTCCGCGCCTGAGAAATCTTTACGGCAATGGGAGACGGTATGCGTTGCGCCGCAACGGCAGGGGCAGCGGAGAGCAGTATGACCAGAGCCAGGAGAAAACGCATCATCGTCCTCGAGGAATGTCTGGGGAATACGCGCGGCAACACGCCTTCGCGAATCAGGAAGCGCTAGCAGGAACCTTCACTGGCTGAACAGCCGTTGCGTCCTCCACCGGAACTCAAGCGCCACATAACGGAAGGATGTTGCCTCCGCTCGCTGCGGCTGGCCCGCCAGACTCAGTGAGTGCCGCCGTGACCGCCACCCGATCCCTGCGACGAGCCGGGGCCGCCCGATCCCTTCGAACCCGTCGAGCCATATCCGGCCTTTTCTTTCTTGGCGCTGTCCGTCTTTCCCTGATCGGTACCCGACTGGCCCTTCCCACCGTGGCCGCCCGGCATCCCGTTCTTTTCATTGCCGGACTTCTTGCTGCCGCCCTTTCCCGCCATGATCGCTACCTCGTTGTCAGTGAATGTTCGCCGTGCAGGGCGGTGCGCTCCACGCGCCCGACCGACCGCAACAGATTTTGCATAACGAATGCCGCGCTCTAACGCAGCGCATCGAGCAGCTTCTGATGAATGCCTCCGAACCCTCCGTTCGACATCACCAGCACGACATCCCGCTCCTTCAACCTCGGCGTCAGTTCCTTCACGATCGCGTCCGCGTCCGCCAGGTGCTGCGCCGCCTTCCCACCACCCTTCCACTGGCTCACCATCTCCGACGGGTCGATTGCGGTCCCCGCCTCGTACCGCTCGGGATGGAACAGGCCGGCGAGAATGATCTCGTCCGCTGACTCGAACGCCTTCACGTACTCGCCCTGGAACTCGCGCCGCTGCGCCGTGTAGCTGCGCGGCTCGAACACCGCGACAATCCTTCTGCCGGCGTACTTCTGCCTGATCGCGTTGATCGTTTCGCGTACCGCCGTCGGGTGGTGCGCGAAGTCGTCGATCACCGCCACACCGCGCACTTCGCCGCGTACTTCCATACGACGCTTGACGCTCAGGAACGTCCGCAACCCCTCACGAACACCATCGCGGTCGGCGCCGACCGACTCCGCCGCCGCAATCACCGCCAGTACGTTCCGCACATTGAACGCGCCCGCCAGCGGCGTATCCACCGCGCCCCATTCCTCATCGGAACGAAAGGCGCGGAAAGTCGTACCGGCTTCGGTGAACTTCACGTCGCGCGCATTCCAGTTGTGGACGCCGGCGGGCGGAGCATCCTCCGAGCCGTACGTGAACCACTCGACCGGCGCGAACGATTTCGACGCGAGCTCGCGCATTATCGGCGAATCCCAGCCCCCGATCAGCACCCCATTCTCCGGAATGAGATTAACGAATCGCGCGAAGGCGAACTTGTACGCCTCTTCGTCCCGGTAGATGTCGGCGTGGTCGAACTCGATGTTGTTCACGATCGCCGTGTCGGGCAGGTAGTGCCACATCTTCGGTCCCTTGTCGAAGTACGCCGTGTCGTACTCGTCCGCCTCGATCACGAAATACTTCGAATTGGTGAGCCGGAACGACGTTCCGAAATTCTCGGCGACTCCGCCGATAAGGAAACTCGGATTCAGGCCCGCTGCCTCGAGCGCCCACGCGAGCAGTGACGTCGTCGTCGTCTTCCCGTGCGTACCAGCCACCGCGAGCGAGTGCCGGCCACGGATGAACTCTTCCTTGATCGTCGCCGCCGCCGATGTGTAGGGGTGCTTGTCGTTCAGCACCGCCTCGAGCTCGCTGTTGCCGCGCGAGATCGCGTTGCCGACGACCACGATATCAGGACGCGGCACCAGGTTCTCGGGTCCGTAGCCCTGACTGTAGGTGATTCCCATCTCGTCGAGCTCGGTCGACATCGGCGGATACACGTTCTCATCCGAGCCCGTCACCTTGTGGCCCGCAGCCTTCAGGAGCCCGGCCAGCGACGCCATCGCTGTTCCGCCGATCCCGATCAGGTGATAGTGGCGTGGAAGTCTTTTCTGCGCGCGCGGTTTGGCCGCCATCGTGCCTCGTCAAACGGTGATTTCTTCTGCAACAATCTACACTGGATTATCAGCGGACCCGGAAACACGCACA
>DATLXE010000424.1:0-4312 GCA_035575795.1 Gemmatimonadaceae bacterium | reverse complement strand
GATCACCGCCCCCGCGGATGGGAAGCTTGACCATAGTATTGAACGCGCAGAACAGCTTGTTCAATCCTTTGACGCGATCGATGGCGAAGGCGGCGCCGAGCTCCGGATTGTTAAAGCCGGTATTGACCTTGGTCGAGGTTGCACTGCCGGAACGCAGGTGAACAGCGCTGATGTTGGGGATAAGGGTAATGTCGTTCGTGGCGCCATACTCGATATAGGCCCCGAGCTGAGCGCGGGTGAAGCTTGCGCCAGGCCCGAATGTATTCGGTCGGCCGGCCGGGTCGAAGCCGCCCGACGCCCTATATAACGAGGTGCCGAGGAAGAGAATCCCCTGCGCTTCCGGCTTAGTACAGTGGCCAACCTGCGCGATAAGCGCCGCAGGGGCTAATAATAACACCACCGCGGTGACAAACCGTGACAACGCGCAGACGGACATACGGCGTACTAGCGCAAGAGTCGAGCGCGGGCGATCGAAGACTCGGGCCACCTCAATTCCGAAAATGCTGGCCACATTGAACCGCCGTGACTGAAGGCTCCCATACTGGCGGAAACCCGCCGCGAAGAACCGTGATCGACCAGCGAACGCCACGCCGTTCAGGTGCTCCGAAAGGCCGGACGCCCCCTCCACGAGATCGCCAAGCTGGTCGCGGCCGGAAAACGAACGGTGCACTGCGTGGTGGATGAGCCCGTGATCGCCGATCGCGACATCCATCCGCCGTCGGCCGCTCGGCACATCGGTCGCCCGTCCACGGCGTAACAGCAGCCGCTCTGGCCGCGTCATCGAGGTCAAGGGGACCATTGCCAGCCATCCAGGTAGGTCCCGGATCTCACCCATAATGTGCTAGTACGCTCCATTCCTCGCATTAGAAACAAAGATAAACTGCTTTCCATGCTTGGGATTCCACATGGATCCGAGACATGGAAAGCAGAAAGACACGACGAAGTCGGGTGTCGCTCTCCGGCACACACACGCTATGGTCGGTGTGAATCAGGCCTTGTCAGCAAAGAGCGGTACGTCGAACGTTCCACCCGTCACCGTGAAGGCCGAAGAGGTGCCGGTCATGCTAATGCATGATCCGCTTCCGGAGAATCTCCCGATGGGGCGCGTCGACGAGACCGAACTGATGGTAGCCGTACCCGTCGTCAGCAGGTAGACCAGCGTGAATGAGTTGCTCGCTTGGTTGCTCTCGAACGCGACGGAGACACCGGTGCAAAGTGCCCCCGTGCACGAAGAATTGATCGTGTTGCTTCCGACCGTCAGTCGCGCAATCTGGACCACTGCGAGATCCCACGTGGTGCTGGTCTTCGGGACTGACCCGACAACCTGGATCGCCTGCCTGGCGTCATCGCGCACGCCTGCCGCCCAGGGCGACGGGCCGAGTGCGCCCGTCCCATTGGCAGGCGGCAATCCCGTGGCGCTGTACGATCCTGGTGTGCCACCACTAAAGGAAAAAGAGAGGGAGCCCGACGTCGGCAGGTTCTTCGGAGCGGTTGTATCTCCGCCGCACGCCACGAGCGCGACGCTGCGCCCGACAAGGAGATGTTTGAGCTGCACGGGACACCTTGGAAAAGAGTTCGGTGGTAAGAGCGGCTACGTTATGAGCCCGCGCACCGGTCGTCAATAGCCGCGCTGCCGCCCCGGCGCGAATCGCGTCGATACGCACGTGTGTTCCGAAGTTACGGTATCCGCAGTACGGGAGCGGGCGGCGCTTCAAAATCGCTTTGAGACAGAAAGTGGGGGAGGGACACCACAGATAGGCGGTGGCGATTGCAAAGCTCAGCAGTTAAATTCGCGCTTCGTTGCCAGCAGTCACACGACTGAGCTTCAGGTAGAACAGTCTCCCAACCCGACGGAAGCCACTATGAAAATGTTACGGCGCACGCGTGTCACGTTCTCGCTTCTCACCATCGCTGCACTGTTGTCAGCATGCTCCGACTCGACGGCCCCCAATCAAACTGATCTCGGTCCGGCGCTGGCCTTTGGCAACGGTACCGCTCAGGCATATGTCTTGTCTTCCCCCGCAGGAGCCCCGCTGGAAATCGGCGTCGTCCTCTCGGAGTCGGCCCTCGTCGGTTTGTCGACGGCTTCTGGAACAGGAGTCGTGCTCCAACTCCCCACGCAGGTGTCGGCGGCGCCATTCAACCACGTGACCGTCGACTTTAATCCGGCCGGACATCCACCGGTTGGCGTTTTCAACGTGCCACACTTCGATGTGCACTTCTACACGATCACACCTGCCGCCCGTGCGGCGATAACTCCTGCGAGTGCGGATTTCGCGACCAAAGCCGCGCGTACACCATCCGCCGAGTTCATTCCCTCCGGGTACATCAAGGATGCCAATGCAATACCCGGAATGGGCAACCACTGGACGGACCGCTCTGCGCCGGAATTCAACGGTCAGCCATTCACCAAGACCTTTATCTACGGTTCCTGGGACGGCACGTTTACGTTTTACGAGCCGATGATTACGAAAGCCCTTCTCGATGGCAAGCCTCCCGTCACGACAGTGCCTCTCAAGATTGCGTCGCAATATGCGGCGCCGGGCTCCTATCCAACGTCCTACAAGGTAGGATTCGACGCCAGCGCCAGGCAGTATGTAATTGCGATCAGCGGACTTGTGCCGCGTCCCTGACGGCCAGGCGACTAGCCCCACAGTGGGCGGTCCACTGACTTTCTAAGTAGTTTCCGCGAGTCAGGCGAGGTCCAACTGGGCCTCGCCTTTCTCTTTTGCGAGCTCGGGGGGTACTACTGCATGACCGCGGCGAGAAAGCGATCGACTGCGTAAGTGCTGATCTGGCCGCACGGTCCGGTAAAGCCAAAGTCACAGCCGTGGGTTGCCCAGGGAAGTTCCACCAGCAGGTGTGGTCTTCTCTCCTGCTCCAGTCGCACGTCGAGCATGCGGCTCTGCCTGACCGAAACCAGCTCGTCCTTTGTGCCGTGGATGAGGAGCGTTGGAACGGTTTGCGGCGATACGAACTTGATCGGCGACGTCGAGTCGTAGGCTTCCGGGCGCGTGACCGGTGTGCCCGACAGATAGCTCCGCAGGATCCTTTGTGATTTGATGACCTTCGAAGGATTGTTGTACCCGAACCGCTGGTCGGTGGGCGGATAGAATGCCACCACGCCACGGATGGCCGAATCCTGCTTCGTGTACGCCGATAGGAGCGCCAGATGTCCGCCCGCCGAACGTCCAATGAGCGCGATACGCGACGCATCGAGGACAAGTCGATCGGCGTTCGCTTTCAGGAAGTCGATCGCCGCGTTGACGTCGTCCGTCGCGGCGGGATTTGGGAACCGCGGCGCGAAGCGGTACGAAACCGCGGCGACTGCGTAGCCGCGCGCGGCGAGATGGTGATTCAGCTCCGGCAGGTCGGCCCTCGAACCACCCGACCACGAACCACCGTGAATGACGACCACCAGTGGAAGCGGCGTCGTCAGCGCCTGGCTTCTGTACATATCCAGCTGTAGAACTCCCGACGTCCGCGACGCATACCCGAGCGTCGTCCTTGCCACTCCCGGCGTCTCTTCCGTGTCAACCAGGGCTCTCAGGGATACGGGCTGTTCATTTGCGGCCGCGATCTGCAGGGATTGGCCGGGGGGGCGGCCGAAAGCAGCGTCGAGTTTGCCAGGGAGACCTGAACCGATGCGATAGGCGCGAACGAGCGGTGTCACCGCGATCGCGAGCGCGGCGAGAGCGAATGCCCATGAGATCAGGCTGAGTCGACCCCGCCGCCACCCAGGAATCAGCAACGCCAATGCGACGAGCGCAGTGTAGTGGCCGCGCTCCGCCGCGGCGATCTCCACCATCCAGAGCGTATAAGTCGGCGCCGGAAACAGGATGAGGAGCGAGAACAGGAAGAGGAGTAGAGCAGCCGCCAGCCGAAATATTCCGGGAACCGTAAACCGTTCGCGTTTCAAATCATCTCCCGTGCTTGCTTCGCTGCCGAATTCCCTGCAGCATATGGTAGCGTCACGAATTCTCGCTCGGTAGCACTACAATCGCTCTGGAGGTTTCACAATGCTCGGAGGTTTGGGTGGGGTACGGATGTTCGCAACGAATATTCTGGAGCAGCGGCCTGCAACTCCCGCAGAATGAGCGACCTCGCCATTCGTGCGGATGAAGCAGACGCGCGCATCACGAGCTGGATGGCACGACATGGGGTCCCGCTCCTCCGCATCAGCCTGGGCGTCGTCTTCCTCTGGTTCGGTGCGCTCAAATTCTTTCCCGGACTGAGCCCGGCCTCCGACCTCGCTGCCCGCACCATCGATGTGCTGAGCTTTGGCATGGTGCCGGCCAATGTGTCCGTGCCC
>DATLXE010000423.1:0-2442 GCA_035575795.1 Gemmatimonadaceae bacterium | reverse complement strand
GCCGCTGCCGTCCGCACGCCGCCGGAACACCGCGGAGGGACCATTCCGGCTCGCGCCAAACGCGATATGGCTGCCGTCGGCTGACCAGACGGGGGAGCTGCCGCCGTTAAATGTCACCTGCCGCAGCTCCCCGAGCGCGAGGTCATACCGCCAGATCTCCTCGCGGTCGCGCCCCGCGACGAGCGCGATGGACCGCCCGTCTGGCGACAGCCGCGGCGTGGCATAGGTCCCGCGCGGCGCGGCGAGGGGCTGGCCCGCTCCCGTTCGGTCGACCCACACCAACCGGTGGTCGGCATCAGCGCCGGCGACGGAGGCCACGCTGCCGTTCGAGGAGACGCTGAACTGCGCGGCGCCGTCGCTCGACTCCACGACCGAGGCAACGACGCGCTGCGGGTCGCCGGTCACCCTTCGCGCGCCGGCATCGAGCCCTACGGCAAACAGGTTACCGGCACGCGCGTACACCAGCCCGCGGCCGGCCACGTATCGCGGGTGCGTCCCTCCCTCGACGAGCACACGCCGCGAGCCGCCGCGCAGCGACTGGGCCACAATCTGCGCGTCGTCCCAGCTCCCCTCCGTACCCACCACGAAGAGGACCGTCTCGCCGTCGGGCATCAGTTCGGGCCAGCGGTGGCTGAACTCGCCGCGCGCCGTATCGAGCGTTGTCACGGGGCGGGTGGGCCCTCCCTCGGCAGACACCGCCAGCAGCGCGGACCCATTGTTCGGTGCAAACACGAGCTGCCCATCCGTTCCCCATACGCCGCCGAACCCGATCGCACCATCGGCAAGGACGCGAACCGGGCCACCGCCCACAGGCACTTTCTTCAACTTGCCGGACGCGAAGAAGGCGATCCACTGGCCGTCGGGGGAAAAGAACGGGCACAGTGCGTCTTCAGTGCCGGGGATCGGCGCGGCATCTGGCGACTGCAGGGGACGCACGTAGAGTTGCGAGTTCCCTCCGCGGCTGGCGACAAACGCCAGATGCGTCTCTCCTGGTGACAGGGCGATCGCCGGAAAATCGAGACCGGCGAGGCGAGCGCCGTCCGGCAGCGGGATGTCGAAGTGCGCAGCTGACCGGACGGACGGCGGATCCGGTCGAAGCGTCCATCCAAGCAGTGCGGCGCCGGCGATCGCCGCAGCCGTGACCGCCAGCCAGGGGCCCCTTTCGGTCGGCGGCGCGCTGCGGCGGGAGTGCGACTACGCCGGAGACCGGCTCGGGCACGCCGGCGATCGCATCCTCGATCTCCAGCCTCGCGTCGCCGATGTCGTGCAGCCGGCGCCGCACGTCTTTTTCGAGAGACCGCCGCAGCAGGCGCCGGATCGAAGGGGGCACGTTCTCCGGAAGCGCCACCCACTCGGGTTCCAGCGTCAGGACCGCGACGATGATGTCCGAATCGGTTGCGCCCGGAAAGGCTCGACGGCCGGCGAGCATCTCGTAGAGGACACAGCCGAATGCCCAGACGTCGGTGCGCCGGTCGACGCCCGTGCCGCGTGCCTGCTCGGGACTCATGTACGCCGCCGTCCCGAGCATGACGCCGGCACCGGTACCGCTCGATGTCCTGGTCCGGGCAAACGGCGCCTCGGGCCCCGTCTCCTCCGCTGCCATCGCCTTCGCGAGCCCGAAATCGAGCACCTTCACGTCGCCGCCTGGCGTCAGCATGACGTTGGCGGGTTTGAGATCGCGGTGAATGACCCCTCCCTCGTGGGCCGCCTCGATCGCCGCCGCGATTTGCACCGCAACCGCGAGCGCTTCCTTGACCGGAAGCGGGCCCGTCGAGATCCGCCGGGCGAGCGTGATCCCCTGAACCAGTTCCATGATGAGGAGGCGTACGCCTCCGGCCTCTTCAAGACCGTGGATCGTGGCGATGTGCGGATGGTTGAGCGAGGCGAGCAGGCGCGCCTCGCGTTCAAAGCGCTGCAACCGTCCGGGATCCTCGGCAAAGGACGGGTGCACGATCTTCACCGCGACGTCGCGATCGAGCCGGGTGTCGCGCGCGCGGTACACCGCCCCCATGCCTCCTTCTCCAATGAGGGCCGTGATCTCGTACGGGCCGGCGCGGAATCCGGGGTCCATGGCAGGCGTGCATTATACTGTCGGGGCGCAGCGACCTGCGCGATACAAAGGAGGGCCCGTGCGCGTTCTATTGATGGTGGCCGCCGGATTTCTCGCAGCCGCACCCGCTTCGGCTCATGCGCAATGTGTGGCCGTGCCCGACACGGCACCCGCGCTCCATGTCGGGGATATCGCGCCCGATTTCTCGCTGCCGGGATCCGACGGGCGACAGTACCGCCTGTCGGACTACCGCGGGAAGCAGGCCGTGGTGCTCTCCTGGTTTGCCAAGGCATTCACCGGCGGCTGAACGGCGCATTGCAAGTCGCTCCGTGAGAGCGGCGCCGACATCCGTAAGTTCGACGTGGCCTACTTCGCCGCAAGCGTGGATCCGC
>DATLXE010000422.1:0-4282 GCA_035575795.1 Gemmatimonadaceae bacterium | reverse complement strand
TCCGAGCGAATCGATCAGTGCGCCAATGGTTCTAGGGCGTCCATCCGGCGCGACATCCAACCGCAGCGACCCGCTGAACCCTTCACGCGCGATGTTGGCGGAACCGTGATAGACGGTAGGCGCGTCTACTTGTTGCGCTTCTGCGGCGGGTGGTGCGATGTCCGGCTGACGTGCAGGTTCTGCGGGATCTGCAACGCCCCGCTGTCCCGAAGACTGCGTGCCGCTTTGATGGCTTGTGCCCACTGCTCTGGGCTTGGCCTTCGGTCCTCGGCCGAGTTCGGCAGAGACCGCGGCGCGGACGGTGTCGAGGAGTTGGGATCGAACGGCATCAGGCTTTCCCCCTTCGGCAATCTGGACGGCGGCGTCGGTGATCCCGGTCGCAATCGGGCCGGCCGACCCCGCGAGTGTATCAAAGACGGACTTCACGCGGCTGGCGTCGTCCGCGATCTGTTTCGACTTGTCGATGTTGATGCGGTTGCCGCCACGGGCTAAGTCCTCGGCGCGTGACCCCTTCGCGACAAAGCCGAAGAGCTTCTTGTCCTTGCCGAGTTCGCGTGAGACCCAGTCTTTCAGGATGGCCTTTTCCACAGCGACGTTGGCCGTCTTGTCGTCGCCCAGGATGACCGCGAACATGTCTTCCTGACCATTAGATTCGGCCACCTTGACCTCGGGCGTATCCGCCACGTCCGCGGCTAATGCCCTCCCGAACGAAGTGCCGTCCAGACGCCAGCAAGCGGACCACGACCAACCGAAGCTCGCCGACCGACTGGCAGCCATTACCACGCTTCGCGCCTCCGGCGGAGGCTCTCTATGCAACGGGTCTGAGCTCTCCAGACGGCCCGCCAGTCCCGTCGGACCATGACGCCTTCGCGTTCTTTGTCCACCCGGAGAACGGTGCCGAACCGCTCCCAAATCCATTCCCACGCCTGCTCTCGCGTAGGGTTCAACTGCGCCTCGCGCTCGAAGAATTCTGGCGGGTGATGGCTAACGCGCCCGTTGAGTTCCCTCGGAGGAACCACAAGATGGAGGAGCTCATGAAGGGCGATCAACTCCCAAACGACTGCAGGCGTGCCGGGATGGTTGAGCAAGTCATGGATCAAGACCACAGCTTTCCCTTCGCTAGGCGTGCCGATACAAGCCAGTGGTCCGTCGGCGACAAACCACGCTTCAAGGGAATGACGAATCTCTGGCAGCCGGGTCGTTCTCGTCCCTTCTAGGAACTCATTGAAAGAGGAGTGGCCGAATGGCAAAAGGGGTTGGCGTCTCGCACGGGCGAGGCGCCGGCGAGCGCTCGCGCTCCACGGGATTAGCATGGCGTTGCCCAAGGTAGCAGAGTCGTGCTGGGCGACGGGCTGTTTCTTGAGCTCCGCTGACAGGGGTTCGGGACGGCCGCCGCTAATGGATGCTGCTACGACCAATCCGCTCGCGACGATCGCTGTAGCGCGACCACGCTACCCGCCGGTGCCGAGGAGGGCCCAACCCAGACATCATATCCACCTTTCGGAAGATGTCCACGGATCGGATCAAGCGCACTCGGCAAACAGTGCAGACAACGTGACGTCCAGTGCCAAGGCGAGCTTTTCCAGTGCCTTTAGGGACGGATTTCGAGCCCCCACCTCAATGCCGGCAATGTAGCTCCGGTCAAGGTTTGAACGTTCTGCTAGTCGCTCTTGCGACCAGCCGTTTGCTTGCCGCAGCGAGCGAATACGCCGCCCGAGCGCCGCAGCGGCATTGTCACGATGGTGTCGTGGCGGCACTCCGCCATGTTGGCGAGCGCCTGATCACGCGTCAGTAGACTTATCGTAACAATCGACTTATCGTAACAGCCGAGTGGCTTGCGCAGCAAACGAAGGGGACCGTGAGACCGCTCCTATATCCGCCCCCTACCGCGGGTCGTGGGGGTGTTAAAGAGGAAATCAGACAAATCAATGAATCGAGCACCTGCCGGTTGGACTCGCGTGCTCCTAGCACTCACGGCTCTGTGGGTATTTGCGCTCAGTGCCGTCGCTGTAGATCTCTTTGCTCAATGGCGGTTGGCTGTGGCAGCCCCATGGCTGCTGATCGTTTTGACGTGTGCGGGTGTCTGGATACTTGAGGGCTTCAGGACACATACTCCGGGTGGCGTAGTTTCGGCTAGAGAAGTCACGCCCACTCAACGTAATTTCGCGCTAGCCATCGTCGGGTGGACGAGCGTGGTTGCTCTGTTAGGCTTTTGGTGGTGGCCTCGGGAACTCGATTGGGATGCGTTGGCCCGTCAACAAGGCGCCGTCGCTGAAGATGCGCCGCGATCACCATTCATTTCGCAAGACCCCTCGGCTGCCGAGCCAGCGGTGTTTCGCGGAGACGAGATCGAGATCGTCGGCTACGTGCCGATCCGCGAGAGAAAAACATGGTCAACAGATATGCTGGTCCTCTGGTTGCTACCGCCTCTCGTTATCGCGGGCGCGTGGTTCGCAACTCTTTGGGCGAAGGATGTCTTCCCTAATGTTCGACAACGGTTCGTGCCTCCAGCACTTTCCAGGCGGGAATGGTTGATCGTGTTTGGCGTCTTACTCGTCACGGCCGCACTCGCGATGAACGCGCTCACCTCACGTTACGAGATCCGTGCCGGAAGCGGGATGGAACTACTGCGCGTTGACCGATGGACGGGTCGCGTATCAGTTGTAAGAACTCGCACCGGACAGTGGCAAGGTAGCGAATAGTTCCACAGCCGCGGTCGATCAAATCTCTCGCCCGAAAAAGGTGATAGCTACTGCCTACGTGGGCAGTCCTGACCACGGTTTACCGGCACCCGTTCGTCTGGATTCGGTCCAAGGGCGCCGGTTTCCTGCCGGCTATTCCCCGTCCGACGACACACCCACCCTTGATGTGAGCCCGGCATCCTGCATCGATCTCTACGTAGGGCGCCGTTGAGACTCAATCGCCTTGCAATGCTCCCAAAAGTGTGGCGCCGCTCGCGACCGTCACAGTCAACCGAGGCAAGGGCGTAGTCTCGACGCGACGAATGAGGGCGATCGAGCCGCGTCAGTCTTCGGCCGTGCGAGGACACCGAACTCACCTGAAATCTGGGAACTTAAACGGAGCAGGGCCACTTCCCTTAGGTGGCGCGGCTGCGGCGTGGCGCTCCTCAAGGTCTTCAAGACGCGCGAGCAACGTGTCGGCGTCATATCGAGTGGTGGCGAGTTCCAAGATGCTGCGCGCCGCGCCCAAGCGCACGGCAGGATGCTTCTCTGCGTCCAACAGCTCATCGAGTGTCGCGACGGCCCTCGCGGTGAGCGCTTGAATGCGATAAATGCCAGCGTCATAAGCGACACGACGCCCCTCGGCGAGCGCGTCCCGGAACTCCACATCGTCCACCATCCAGCGCCTGAGGGTTCGCTCACTGACGCCCGCCTGCTTTGCCGCGGCGCCGATGGTGCGTTCCGATAGCACCGCCAGAACGGCTCGTTCCCGCACGACTTCAGTCTTCGCGCCGTGGCCCTCAGCAATAGGGTTCCGGTCACCTGCGGCCTTCTGCGGTCGCGCCGCCGACACCGTGGGCCTAGAGGTCACATTCCAGCTCGCATTCCGGCATCTCGTGTTGAATGACCACGTGGCTGACTGGTCGCCCGCAGCGGTGACATTGCTAGCACGGCGTCGGGCGGCAGATCATCCGCGTAATACTGCGGCGGCGGACAACTCGCACAACCGCTGCGGCGGAGTCGCTCCAACGCCGCTAAACGACGACCAATTTGCCTAAGCATGATCGACTTGTCATGTTTGACCCTTGCAGCAACCGCGTCAATTTTTGGAAGCGGCCGCCCAGCTGCTTGCGCCTCAGTCGAGATCCATCGCCCGCAGTGCTCGAACGACGTCTAGTAACTCCCGCTGCAGTGCGCGGCCTTTGGCGCGGTGCTCTTTCGCCGCGCGAGTGAATCGCCCGTGCTTCAGGCGCGCGGTCTGGCTGCGGTGGAGTCCGGCGGCTGTGCGCGGCCCTGTGCTGGTGCCTCCATGCATCCGGCAGCGCCCATTCGGCATCGCAGGACTCTGACACAGGGTGTCGCGCCGAGTCTTTGCACCACACCGAGGCGCATTTGCCAGATCACCCGGCGGATTACCATTTTTAAGCCAACTGCGACCCGTGCCCGACGCTGTGGCGTCCGGGGTCGATGCCGCATCGTTCCGTCGTGCATGGGGTTTATTCGTCATCTTGAGTCACCCCTCCCTCCCGCGATCCCTGTCGGATCGCATTCGCGACGACCGCCTTCCCACCGGCGGCGACGTTGACATGCTGATGCTGCAC
>DATLXE010000421.1:0-5776 GCA_035575795.1 Gemmatimonadaceae bacterium | reverse complement strand
CTGGGGTTATCGTCCTCCACCGCTGCAGAAGGAATATCCCCACTGGGATTGGCGGCTGTTTGTGGAGCTGACGGGGGAGCGCGCCGGCGCCGTCCGTCGCGACGGGCTGGTGATGGCCGACACGCGCGGCCATTCCGTTTTTCTTGGTCCCGCGACGCTCGGCATCTACAAGAATTATGCAATCGAGGGGGGCGTCCAGTTTCCGGTGCACCAGGAGCTTGGATCGAGATTGCGGCGCGAGCAGTTCCGCTACGCCCTGAACGTGACGCGATTCTTCTAAAACGGCAGGAGTGAGCATGACGAAGAAATGGCTGCTGGCGACGCTTCTGGTGATGACGTTCGGCGTCTCGGACGCGCGGGCCGAGTTCCGGCAGATCGATCTGACGATCTTCGGGATGGATTGAGCGATCTGCGCACACGCCGTGAGCGTGTCGATGCAGAAGCTGGCGGGGGTCGAATCCGTGAAGGTCAGCCTCAACGAAGGTCGCGCACGCCTGGTCCTCAAGACCGGGAACGCCCTCACGATGGCGCAGCTGCGAAAGGTGGTGGAGCAAAACGGTTTTACGCCGAAGCAGGCCGGCGTCGTCGCCGAGGCCGAGATTGTGGCGAAGGACGGTCTGCTCCAGGTGCGCATCCTCGGCGTGTCCGAGACGTACGGCCTCGAGCCCACGACAGCCGGATCGGTTGCCGCCGAGCTGAGAAAACACGCGGGCAGGACCGTGCGTGTCGAGGGGGTCATCGCGCCACCCGCGGACAAGATGCAGAAGCCCCTGATGCAGGTAACGTCCGTTCGCGAGATCAGAACTGGAACCGGAGGCTGACTCTGGCGAGCGCGGCGATGACGCTGAGCTCCGTGTCAGTGATCTTGAATGCGGTGAGGCTGCGAAGGGCGGAGCTGTAGGCGAGAGACGCCGCCTTGAAAGTCAAGGGGTTGACCTTCCAGGGCGGAACGTTCAGGCATTCCGGCCACGACGATTCGGTACTACGAGAGCATCGGACTCCTTGCCCAGCAGCATGCGAAACGTCGCCGTAGCAATCCTCCGGCTGCCTAGTTCGCTGCCAACCAACCCGCCAATGACGGCCGCTGCCGCCCATAACGGAAAAGCTGACGGGAGTTGCTGGATGCTCGCCAGATTGCCGGCGAGCCCTGCCGCCGAATTCACGAGGATGAACGCCGCCGAGACACCCCCCGTTCACGGGTTTCCGCCCATCGGGTAAACATCAGGAGTGGACTCAGGAAGATGCCCCCACCCGTACCGGTCAGACCAGACAGTAGACCAATGGCCGCACCGCACAAGATCGCCAGCGCCAGAGGGACGCGGTATCTATGAGTGTCTGTGGCTGTCGCAGCTCGTTCCCACACGAGCCGTCCGGCCGACAGTAGCAGGACGATACCCACGAGCGTTTTGTACCAATGCCCTGGTAGCGTGATCGCGCCCCCGATAAACGCCAACGGCACGGAACCAAGCGCGAATGGCCACAGCAGAGACCACGAAAAGTAATCTCCGCGATGGACCAGACCGTGAGAGCTGACGCCCGCTTCCATCGCCGGGGGCACGCGAAGCATCTGATGCACCCGCCCGAAGTTGTAGTACATGAAGTAGAGCGCGATAGCCGCTGTGTGGCTCTCGAAGAACGCATTTGTGGTCCGCGTGAACCGGCGCATGGATGCGGCCTTTTGTGAGCCTCTTGGAGGCGGGGATCGTCGCCAGGCCGAGACTGTGGTGAAGGACGGTCTGCTGCAGGTGCGCATCCTCGGCGTGTCCGAGACGTACGGCATCGAGCCCACGACATCTGGATCAGTTGCCACCGAGCTGAGAAAACACGCGGGCAGGGCCGTGCGGGTCGAGGGGGTCATCACGCCACCCGCGGACAATATGCAGAGGCCCCTGCTGCAGGTAACGTCTGTTCGCGAGATCAGAACTGGAACCGGAGGCTGATCCTGGCGCTGCGCGGCGCGACGGGGTGGGTGTGGATGTCGTCGACACCCTCGGCCGGCTCGCCCGCCAGCCGCGACCGGTAGAAATAGTCGATGTCGCTGGCCGGTGAATTGAACGCGTTCAGCACGTCGACCACCACCCTGGCCCGTGGCGTCACGCGGTAGCCGGCTTCGGCGTTGACCAGCAGCGAGCGCCTCGCGTGCACGCTCGCATCCTCGACAATCGGCCGCGGCCCCAGGTATCGAAGACGGAAGTTTCCGTCGAACCGGCGTACATCCGTGACCGACACGCCCATGGACGCCACCGTTCGAACAGAGCCTGGAATATGCGACCCCGCAGGATCATCGTCGCTGAACCTGGCGGAGGACCAGGAGAAGTCGGCGTCGAGGGTCATCCACGCGGGCTGTAGTAGTTGGCCCACTCGACGCCGAAGCGGCGGCTTGGACGTCCCGCTTCGGTCGTGCCCGCATCCCCCACGAATACAAGCTCCGAGTCCAGCGTAAGGCCCCACACCGCGACGGTGGTCTGTACTTTCGGGATGAGGACCGAACGCAGGCCGAGCTCTCCACCGCGTGTGCGCACCAGCGGGGTGACGCTGTCGACAGGGCTGCCTGTCGCCGGATCCACCCCGTCGTTGCTGTGATATCCGGTGCCCGCGTTGGCGTACAACTCGAGCCTTCTGGACGGCGCGAAGATGACGCCCAGTTTCGGACTCAGGATGCCGGCCGACACCGTGCCGGCGACGACGCGAGAGGACCGTGTCCGCCAGACGTCCGCGGGCGTGTACTACCAGGGGGAACTGGCGTTCTCCGACAGTTTTCGCGTGACGACCGGCCTGCGTGGCGACGGGTCGCGTACAGCCCGAGGGGGCCGATCCTGTCGTGACGGACCTGCAGCCCCACCTTGTGCTCGAGCGCACGGTCCAACAGCTGCGCGCGGCGCCGGTGGCTGCCGAGCAGGCCGAACACGCGCCGGTTGTCCGTCTGTTCGAATTGATCCCCGTTCACGGGGTCGTTCAGCAGATACGTGAAGTTGGAGAAAAGGTCGAGCCCGTAGTCCATCGCGTAGCCCACAACCTTCGTCGAGCTCGCCGTGGCGGACCGCTGGGCCTCGGCCGAGAGCGTGACGCGGTGGGTGCTGCCGCCATCGGACTTGTCGAATGAACCGAACCTCGAGAGCCGGCCCGTCGAGATCGCACGTTCCGGCACCTGGTCGGTCGCCGTCCACGAGGCGCCGTAGCCCATGAAGGTCAGGGCAAATCCCTGCCGCGTGTCACCGCGGCTGTAACGGACGACGCCGTTCAGGCGCCGGTAATGTTCCGGCGTCTCCCATGGGCCATTGGCCCGTCCGGTTTCGAGCGCCACCAGAAAATGTCCGGACCCCACCTTCGGCGAGGCCGCCGCGAGCACGCGGCCGAAGCCATCCTCGCCGCCCGTCAGCCGCAGGAGTGGCCGATCGAGCGCGTTCACGTAGGTGATATTGGCTGCCCCCGCCGTCGAGAAGTCTCCCTCGTCGGCGTAATACGGCCCCTTCTTGAATTGCACGCCGCTGACCAGTTCGGGTATGAGGAAATTGACGTCCGACCATCCCTGGCCGTGACCGTGGGTCGGCATGTTCACCGGGATTCCCGCGACACTCACCGAGAAGTCAGTGCCATGATCCAGGTTGAAGCCCCGCAGGTAGTATTGATTCGCCTTCCCCTCTCCGCTGTGCTGGCTGATCACGAGGCCCGGCACCGTCTCGAGGACCTCGCCCGGACGCACCAGCGGTCGCCCTTCGAGCTGTTTGGCCGTGACAGCCCCCTCGGAGGCGGCCCCGGCGAGGCCGACGAGACTTTCGGCAGGATTCTCGACGTCGGCGAGGTTGCGAAAGGTGCGGCGGCCGGTGACGACGACGTCCGCAGTGAGCGCGAGGGGGAGCACGACGTCGAGTAACGTCTGACCGGCCGGCAGCGTCATCTGCCGGGTGAATCGACTGAAATTGACCAGGGAAAACCGAACGTCGTAGCGGCCCGGCTGCTCGACACGGATCATATAGCGCCCCCGCGCATCTGTGACCGTCTCGACACGGCCAGCATCGGCTGCCCGGAGAGAGACGGAGACGCCCGGAAGCACGCCGCCCGTATCGTCAGTGACGCGCCCCGCCAGGATTGACTGGGCAAGGGCCGGCGCCGCCGTCAGCGTCATCCAGCACAGCCACAGGGTGATCCAGCCCTTCCGAGACCCTACGAAGCCCATCTACTTCCTTACGGCCGCGGACGACTCCTGGATTTGCAGGCAGGGGGGACAACGCCGTCGGTTGACACAGGGTCGAGGCTGAACGCCACGACATGCCTACCATGCCGTGCGGGCTGGGTACTGCGTGACCAGCGCGTCGGGCGTGAGGATCGTCAGGCCGTGAACGATAGCCTGGCTTACGAGCATGCGGTCGAAGGGGTCGCGATGGAGCGCTGGCAGCCGCGTCACGTGCAGCGCCGACTCCTCGTCGATTGGCAGCGACGCAAAACCGGCGGCCTCGCGCTGCTCGCGAACGAACCGATCCACGTCGGCACCGAAAGGCAACCGGCCCGTACCGGCCTTGATGGTGATCTCCCAGGCCGAAGCCGCGCTGACATAGACCTCGTTGTCCTGCGTGAGGATCAGGTCCGTGACCCGCACGGGCAACCTTGCGGGATCGGAGATCGCCCACAGGAACGTGCAGGTGTCGAGGAGGACCTTCACGCGCGGCTCCTCTTTCTGGCCGTGTACGTGGCTTTCGGTTCAGCGACTCTCGGAACGTCCGCGCGCGCGGTGCCGTCGAAGGCGTCCAGCACATCATCCGGCAAGGCCTCGAAGAAGGACGACGGCAGTGTCAAGGCACCCGCCGCGACGCCGAGCCGGCGCACCACGGGTGTTGCCGCGACGGCCCGCAGCTCCGCGACCGGCTTGTTCCGGTTGCAGATCATGACCCGCTCTCCCCGTTTGACGGCGTCGAGATATTCGGACAGCCGGGCCTTGGCCTCAAAGATATTAACCATGATCATGACTATGATTATGCGGTGAGCCGGCGGATGGCGTCAAGCTGCGCCCGAGTCGTAGGGACGCTGTCGTCGTCAGATGAGATACTTGACCCTGGGTCTCGCACCACGCGGCAGCGCTGGCGCGCGCTACCGGACATCGCATGTATCCCGTCCTGTTTCGTATCGGTTCGTTTGAAGTCACCAGCTTCGGCGCGATGGTCGCTGCCGGAGCGCTCGCGGGTCTGTGGCTGTTTCGGCGCGAGCTCCGTCGCCGCGGACTGCCCGACGCGGCGGCCGACGCCGCCATCGTGGGACTGATAGGCGGGATGATCGGCGCGAAGCTGCTGTACGTCTTCGAACATGTCGGGGAGGAGACGTTCACGTCGTTGCTGTTCGCCCGGGGCGGCATGAGTTGGTACGGCGGCCTCCTCGGTGGTGTCGGGAGCGGTCTTGTGGCCATTCTCCGCGGGCGATGGCCTCTGATACCGGTGCTCGCAGCTGCCACGCCGGCCCTCGCCATCGGGCACCTGCTCGGGCGGATCGGATGTTTTCTGGTGGGAGACGACTACGGGCGACCGACGGATCTCCCCTGGGGGGTTGCGTTCCCGGAAGGGCTCCCGCCGACGTCAGTGCCGGTCCACCCCACACAGCTGTACGAGGCGGCTTTCCTCGGCGTCCTGACATGGCTGCTGCTACGATGGCGGCACCGGGCGGTGAGCGATCCTGTCGTCCTCGGTCGATACCTGATCCTGGCCGGCGCGGCGCGCTTTGCCATCGAGTTCATTCGCGTGAACGTGCGTGTGATAGGCGGATTGAGTGTCGCGCACCTGGTCTCGCT
>DATLXE010000420.1:0-23124 GCA_035575795.1 Gemmatimonadaceae bacterium | reverse complement strand
CAGGTCGGGCGCGATCTCACGCAGCTTCGCGAGTGTCTCCATGCCGTCAAACTCGCCCGGCATCATCAGGTCGAGGAGCACGATGTCGGGCTCACCCTCCCTGACCCGCATCAGCGCTTCAGCGCCATTCGGCGTCTCGAGAACTTCGTACCCCTCACCGGCGAGCAGCGCGCCGACCATCCGTCGGATGTTCGGCTCGTCGTCGGCGATGAGGACTGTCGGCATTCAGGGGGCGTTATCGGCGGGAGCGTTTCCGGCGCCGAGCTGCCTGCCGCTCCGGTTCCCTTCAGAGAGCAGCTTCGTGGTGAAGCGCTGCCCTTCCGATATCCGCTCGATCTCGATCGCCACAGCCTCGAGCGACTGCTCCATCCTCTCGAGACGAGCGGCTACGTCGTGCGGTATTTTTGGAAACTTGCTGGCGGCATCGAGCGATCGTGCGTAGGCCCGGGCGAGCGGAACGCCAATCGCGAGAGCGATGATCATGACGATACCGGCGACCGGCACGACGATTTCTGGACCCATCATTCTCTCCTGGAGCCGACGTCGCCGGCAGGTATTGTAAACTGAATCTCCGTTCCCTTTCCCAACGTGCTCAGTGCTTCAACGGTTCCATCATGCGCCCAAATGGCCTGCCGCGCGATAGCGAGCCCAAGTCCGGTGCCGCCCGGCTTGTCGGTGACGTAGGGCTCCCAGATGCGCTCGATCAGCTCGGGAGCGATGCCAGGCCCGTCGTCGCGCACCGCAATGCGCACCGCATCGCCGCCCCACAGTGCCGCCCGCTCGACGCGCACCTGGATTGTGCCGCCATCGCCCAGTTCGTCAACGGCATTCAGGAGAACGTTACTGATCGCAGCGGACAGTGAGCCGTTGTGCCCGAAGATACGCGGGAGATTTCCCGCGATCTGCAGGTCGAGCGTGATTGAAGGCGGGACACTGCTGCGCGCCGTGTAGCGCACCAGTTCGCCCGCATCCACGTCCGCGGCGGGACCTTCCGGCAGGCGCCCGAACTCGGCAAAGCTCTTCGCCATGCGATCAAGTCGCGAAGATTCCATCGCCAGCACCTCGACGGCTTCCTGAGCCTCGGGCGGCGCAACCCGGCGCAGCCTGTCGATCGCAAACCGGATCGGCGTCAGCGGATTCTTGAGCTCGTGCGCCACGCGTCGCGCGCTCTCCCGAAAGGCATGGAGCCGCTCGGACTCGACGGCGCGCCGCCGGCCCAGCTCGAGCTCATCCACCATCTCGCGCATGCTGCGGCGGAGAGTCTCGAATTCCGGAGCGCCGCGGACGCGACTCGTCGCCGCCGCGGCGGTTCCATTGCTGCGGGCGGAAATCTGAGCGCTTCCCTCGGAGTGAGCGACCTGGGCAGGGGGCAGAGGTTCGCCGTGGCCGATCAGCTCCGTCCAGCGGACAAGCTCGTCGAGCGGTCGGCTGAGCTGCCTGCTCAAATGCCCCGCGACCCGCGACGCAACGCCGGTGAGAACGAGCAACGCGGCGATTCCGCCGATGGCGACGACACGCACCGTTCGCGAGGCAAGAAAGCTGTAGCGCCGCGCCTGCTCGACCGATGTCCGCAGCTCGAGCTCGTGGGCGTCGATGGCGCTGCGCTGAGCGGGCGTCAGCGGCGAGCGCCTGGCTGCGGCGATGGCGCGTTGTCCGGTCGCCGCGACGCTGTCCCACGCCGACCGTCCGCTCATGATCGGGAGGGCGGTGCTTACGGTTCCGCTCCACAAAAGGGTCAGCAGAAACGCCGGCACGATCGCGAACAGGGAGAGGATCAGTACCAGGCGCGTGCGGAACCGGAGTTGATTCATGGGGATATCTCTATAAATTACACCTGTACGGCGCGACTTCGAGGATTCGGCGACCGGTCAACCCGAGGGTTGACACGCTCGCATGGACCTGAAGACGCACCGCCTGCGGCATCCGCCTCAGGATCAAACATGGTGTGCAGCTGTAGCGGAATCCGCCGGCAACGCAGCCTCGAACACGTATCCCACAATTCATGACTCCACGACCACAGCGGTCCGCGCGCCCCACAGCGCACCGCCACGTCGCCCCGGTTTACCGCGGGCCACAGGCAATGTCACACCCCGCCCCATCTGGACCACAGACCCACCACGCCCCCAACGCCGCGCTGCTCATCGACTTCGACAACGTCACGATGGGTATTCGCTCCGATCTGCAGACGGAGCTCAAGAATCTGCTCTCTGCCGACATCGTGAAGGGGAAAGTTGCTGTCCAGCGCGCCTACGCCGACTGGAGACGCTACCCCCAGTATGTGGTTCCACTCACTGAATCGTCGATCGACCTGATCTTTGCCACGGCCTACGGATCCGCGAAAAAGAACGCGACCGACATCAGGCTCGCGATCGATGCAATGGAGCTCGTGTTCATCCGCCCCGAGATCGGGACGTTCATCCTGCTCTCTGGCGATTCCGACTTCTCGAGCCTCGTCATCAAGCTCAAGGAATACGGCAAGTACGTCATCGGGGTCGGCATCCGCGAATCTTCGAGCGACCTGCTGGTGCAGAACTGCGACGAGTACTACAGCTATAATGCCCTCGCCGGCCTCGTGAAGTTCGGCGACGAGGAGATGGTCAAGCGCGATCCGTGGGAGCTCGTCACCGAAGCCGTTACCCGCATGAAGCGCAACGGCGACGTAATGCGTGCCGACCGCCTCAAGCAGGTGATGCAGCAGATCGATACATCCTTCGACGAAAAAAACCTCGGCATGTCGAAGTTCTCCCGGTTCGTGTCCGAAGCGGCTCACCGCGGCCTCCTCGTTCTCACGAAGCTGGAGAATGGTCAATTCGAAGTCGGCGCTCCGGGCGCAGGCGCGACGACATCGCCATCATCCTCTGAGCCAACGGCAGCGCGCAGTGCGCCGTCGAGTGACGAACCAGAAACAGCTGAACGTCCGCGCCGCAGCCGCAGAGGTGGACGCGGACGCGATCGAGGCGAGCGTGCGCCGCGGCCCGCCGCCGCGTCGCCCGAGTCAATGGTGACGCCGGGAATGGCACAGGAGCTGGAAGATGCTCCGCTCGTCCTGACGACGCCTCGCGCCGCACCGGTGCCGTCATCGAACGGGGATCTGATCGGTGCTGAAGGCCTGCGGCTCACACGCGAGGATGCATTCAACCTCGTGCGTCGCTCCGTTGCGGCGGGTGAGGGCACCACACTTCGCGCCAGCGAGGTCCGCACCAAGGCGCGCGCACTGCTCGGCCGCGACAGCGAAAGTCTCAGTGAGCGTAACTTCCTGCGCATCCTTCAGGACGCGCATGACGCTGACGTCATCGACCTGCGGAGACGCGGGACCGATTACGAAGTTGCGCCGTCGGCGACAGCAGCTCCGCTCAGCGAGCAGATCGCCGCCGCCGAGCCGCCGCGAGTCGCGGCGCCCGCGGCACCATCTGCGCCGCAGGGAATGGGCGCGCGCGGTGGTGGAAGCTCGCGCGGCCGCGGTCGCGGCCCGATCGGCGGCAAGGCAGGCGCTCCACCTCCGGACCTGTTCAAGTTCGGTGTCGTGGAAGCCGCGCCAGCGTTTTCTGCTCCCTCAGCGGAAGTGGAGCTGATCGCTGAAGATGTTCCGGCTGCCGAGGGCAAGGCTCGCGTCGCGCGGAAGCGCGCTGCTCCGCGCGGAAGAAAGCAGGCCGCTGCGGATGCCGGGTCGGAGAAGCCGGCCCCCAGGCGCGCGGTCCGGAAGACGAAGACGAGAAGCACCGAATCGTCTTGAGCCGGTTAGTAAGGCCCGGCGCAGAAGGCTCCCCAACGAGCCTTCTGCGCCCGGGATCGCGGTTCACGAGGGGACGCATCCTCCCTCGCTCATTTTACGACCGGGAGACCGAGATCGTCGCCCGCGAAATGCTCGGCACCGTGCTCGAGTGCCATACGGACGAGGGCAGGGCAAGCGGAATTGTCGTTGAGACGGAGGCCTACGTTGGCGAGCACGACGAGGCCTGTCACGCCGTCGTCGGCCGTACCGCGCGCACCGCTCCACTCTACGGCGTGCCCGGCATCTCGTACGTGTATTTCATTTACGGCATGTACTGGTGCTTCAACGCCGTCACTCGCGCGGCAGGCTTGCCAAGCGCGGTGCTCGTGCGCGGCGTTGAGCCTCTCGACGGCATCTCCCTGATGCGCGAACGCCGGCCCGGCGCAAAGAAAGACTACGACCTCACCAACGGTCCCGGAAAGCTGTGCGGCGCACTCGGCATCGTCGGCGCGATGAGCGCGAAAAGCCTGCAGCGCGGCCCGCTCGTGTTGAGGGCCGGTGTGCCCGTCCCGGATGAAAGTGTGCAGGTCACGTCACGCATTGGGATCACCCGGGCTGTGGACTGGCCACTCAGGTGGATCGTGAGAGGGAATCCCTACGTTTCAAGAGGGAAGCCGGGGTGACTTTCTAACTGAGAGAGACACAGATGCCCGGGCTGAACCTCAAACTGAGAGAGACGCAGATGCCCGGGCTGAACCTCAAACGGAGAAAGACGCAGATGCCCGCTTCGAGAAGCGCAGGGAATTAGTTGCTAGAGAGAAACATTCAGTTAAGCGGAGGGCATCTCCCAACATGCATGGAGCACGCTTAAATAATCAGAAGCCCAGGTGTTATTCCTTCTGTGCTTCTCAACCGGCCCAACACCTTCGGCAGCCCCGTCATTTACTAGCAACTAATCGTCTACGCTTCTGGCAGCGCAGATCTGTGTCGTTCTCAATTGTAGTGGCTTAAAAAAAACGGCGCCCTTTCGGGCGCCGTTTACCATCGTTAGGAGAGCCCTACCGGGACCCGGTCCCGCGATCGATCGAGCTCCCAAAGTTATAGCGAAGACCAAGCTCGAATAGCGAGATCACACTTCTTACAAGAAACTCACTGCTCGACGGCAGCAGGGTTTCCTGGGCAAAGAGTGCAACGCGTCCGCGCTGCAGCTGAACGCCGCCCATCGCTACTACCGCACCACGACTGCGGCGATCCTCGACTTTGTTGAAGAACGCTTCGTTGGGCGCCGAGTTGACGCTGTCTCTCTGGATGTTCGCATCGCCGAACGCCGAAATCGAGTAGCCGATACCGCCATAAGGTGTCAGGCTCCCGAAGCGGGTCCCGAAGTGACGAGGGTAAGCCAGGCCCGCGATCGTGATCCGGCGCAGGTCGTTGACGCGCACGGTCCGCTCGCCGGATTCCGATGCGAAGTCGAACACCTGAACGTCACGCTCGAGCCCCGCCTGATCGTACGATACGTACAGACCACCCTTTGAGCGGGTGATGAACCAGTCCAGTCCGAATCCGGGAGTGGTGGTGCTTCCACGGCCCGCGGTGGAAAAGGTATTGAAGCCGCTCTTCACACCCCAGAACCAGGAGTTCTCGAAAAGACGTGCCTCCTGGGCGCCGGCCGAGCCGGCAACTGTCACCGCTGCTGCAAATACAACGACGAGTGCTTTGATTTTCTTCATGTAGGCGTCCTCTAGATTATGCCGAGCTTCTTGCCGACAGTCTTGAAGGCGGCGATCGCCTGATCGAGATCGTCGCGTGAGTGGGCCGCGCTCAGCTGGCAGCGCACGCGCGCCTGGCCCTGGGGAACGACCGGAAAGCCGAACCCTGTCACAAAGACGCCTTCCCCGAGCAACATGTCACTCATTTGGATCGCCGTTGCCGTTTCGCCAACTATAATGGGCACAATTGGTGTTTCCCCCGGCAGCGGCTTGAAGCCGGCCTCCGAGATCGCCTCCCTGAAGTAGCGGGTATTCTCACGCAGCTTCGTTACGAGGTCTGGGTGGGCCTCGAGATGCTCGATGGCGCGGAGCGCGCTCGCCGCGACGGTCGGCGGCAGTGCGTTCGAGAAGAGCTGAGGCCGCGACCGCTGCGTGAGCATGTCGCACAAAGCCTCGGGTCCCGCGACGAATCCGCCTGCCGCGCCCCCCAGCGCCTTGCCGAGCGTCGACGTTATCACGTCAACATCGCCGAGCACGCCAAAATGCTCCGCCGTACCTCGCCCTGTCTTGCCGAGCACACCCGTGCCGTGTGAATCGTCCATGACGACGATCGCATCGTACTGCCGGGCAAGCTCGAGGATCTCCGGCAGCCTGGCGATGCTTCCCTCCATCGAGAAGACGCCATCGGTCCAGATGATCCGGCGCCGCGCGCTCTTTGCGCTCTCGAGCTTCGCCTTGAGGTCGTCAAGATCCGAGTGCGCATACACCGCCGTCGTGCACTTGGTGATCGCCTTCGCGAGCCGGATCGAGTCGATGATCGACGCGTGGTTGAGCGCATCGGAAACCACGAAATCGTTCTGCTCGACGATCGAAGCGGTCAGGCCCTCGTTGGCGTTCCACGCCGACACATAGCTCAGCGATGCGCGCGTGCCGACCAGACGCGCGATCGCCGTTTCCAGGTCGCGATGCACGGTGAACGTTCCGCAGATGAAGCGGACGCTGCCTGTCCCGGCGCCAAACCGCTCGAGCCCCGCAATGCCGGCGTCGACGACCTCGCGCTCGTTGCTGAGGCCGAGGTAGTTGTTGGAGGAGAGGATGACGACCTCACCGCGGCCTTCCATCTGCACGCGCGCGCCCTGCGGTGAATCGAGGTAGTTGAGCCGCTTGTAGACGCGGTCCGTCTTCAGCTTTTCGATCGCCTGCTTCAGCTCGGCGTCGAAGTTCATGTTCAGAGCCACTCTCGCCTCTTGTTGTGGTGCGCCGGGAAAACCTCTCAGGCGATCTCGAAGATAACCTTGCCCGCTTCACCGGACTTGATTGCGGCGATCGCGGCATCCGCTTCGTCGAGAGGAAAACGGTGCGTGATGACCGGCGTGGGATCGAAGCTTCCCGAGCGGAGGAAGCGCGTCATCTGGTGCCACGTGTCGTACATGCGCCTGCCAACCACGCCGTAGATGGTCAGACCCTTGAAGATGACCTCGGTGGCAAAATCGATCTCGATCGTTTTCGAAGGTATGCCGAGCATCTGCACCCGCCCGCCGACCCGCACCAGCGCAAGCGCCTGATGAACCGCCGATGGAACGCCGGACATCTCGAGCACGACGTCGACGCCAAGGCCGTCCGTGGCGTCCTTCACCACCCTCTCCGCCTGTTCCGGCCGCACCGCATCGGTGGCGCCCATCTGCCGCGCAAGAGCCAGTCTCGTCTCGTTCACATCAGTGGCGATGACACGCGAAGCGCCAGCGGCACGGCAGATCCCGACGGCGAAGATTCCAATCGGTCCGCAGCCCGTCACCAGCACCGTCGCCCCGGGAATGTCCGCCGTCAGCGCCGTGTGAAAGGCGTTCCCCATCGGGTCGTGAATGCCACCGACATCGAACGAGATCGCATCGTCGAGATGCCAGACGTTCGTCGCCGGCATCGCAATGTACTCGGCGAAGCATCCATCGCGGTCCACGCCGATGATGCGGGTGTACGGACATACGTGCGCGTTGCCGGTGCGGCAGAGGAGGCAGCGTCCGTCAACGATGTGACCCTCGGCGGTGACGCGGTCGCCTTCGCGCACATCCGTGACCAGCCGCCCCACCTGCGCGACCTCGCCGGCGAATTCATGACCGACCGTAAACGGCGGCTTGCACCGGCCGCTCGCCCATGCATCCCAGTCATAGATGTGAACGTCGGTGCCGCAAACCCCGGCGCGGCGAACGCGAATGAGCACTTCGTTCTCTCTGATCCCCGGTTGCGGAACATCCTTCAGCTCGAAGCCGGGACCGGCGGACTGCTTGACCAGCGCTTTCACTTACACCGACTCCGTTGAGAGAAAAAGCATCCGCGCGCGGCGAGTTTCTAACCTGTCATGTGTCGGCCCGATTCGGAAGAGACGAAGATCAACGGTCTCCGGTGCGCGCCGATAAGCATTGCAGGCAGATGACTTGCATTCTATATTCGCGGCGTTACGAAAGCACATGCGCATCGTCGCATGCACATCGTGACAGCGCGGGCCGGTCAGGACGCGATGCAGGATTCTCCGGTTCGCATCGGATCCGGCAGATAGCTTTACTTCATCGTGGAGAGACACAATGGCAGCAGCTAAGAAGAGTGCACGCAGAAAGAGCGCAGCCAAGAAGGGCGCCGCAACGCGCGCCCGTAAGGGTGCCGCTCGCAAGGCCTCGGCCCGCAAGGGTGTACGCACGCGCGCCCGGAAGGGCGCCGCTCGCAAAGCCTCGGCTCGCAAGGGCGCAGGAACGCGCGCTCGCAAGGGCGCCGCTCGCAGGGCTTCGGCACGCAAGGGCGCAAAGAAGAGAAAGTAGCGTCGCTCAGATGGCGTAACGGGAAAGCCGGCTGAGAAGCCGGCTTTTTTGTTTCCGCCCGCGGGCGGCGAAATCAGCGCGAGTATCGCGCGGTCGCCAGCTCGGCAATGCGCCCGATCAGGGCCGCATACTCCATCCCGGACTTCTCCGCGGCCCGGGCAAACTCGCTCTTCTGCTCGAGATAGCAGTTGGGATTCGCCTCGATCACGTAAATCTCCTCCTTCGCCGTCACGCGCAGGTCGATGCGGGCGTAGTCCCTGAGACGAAGGGCGTGAAAGCTGTCGATCGCCACCTTGTTGATCTTCTCGATCAGGCTATCCGGGAGGTCCGTCGGAAACACTGACTCAGTGCCCTCGAACTCGGCGCCTTTTTCGTCGCCGTCATCCCCCCACTTCGCCTCCCAGCTGGCGATTTTCGGCAAGTCCTTCGGATACTTCGAAAAATCGAGCTCGATTATCGGCAGCGCCATCGCCTTGCTGTTGCCGAGCACGCCGACGTAGAACTCGCGGCCGTCGATGAACTCCTCGACGAGGACAGGCGACTGGTACTCTGTCTGCGTGCTCCCCATTACTTCGAGCAGTTCCTGAATGCTGTTCACGATCGACTTCTGGGTGATGCCGAGCGAAGCGTCCTCCTGCGGCGGCTTGACGAGGAGCGGAAACTTGATGTCGCCGGCCCAATCCACCTGCCCCCTGTACATCGTTGCGAACTTCGCGGTGAGGATGCTGTGAAATGACAGCACCTTCTTGCTGAGCGTCTTGTCGCCGGCGAGCATCAGGCCGGAGGGACTGGAGCCGGTGTACTGCAGATCTATCAGGTTGAGCAGCGCGGCGATGTTCGACTCGAGCGCGCTCCGCCCCCTGAAAGACTCGGCCAGGTTGAAGATCAGGTCGGGAGGATCTTCTTTCAGCGCATTGATCAGCGGCTGGATTTCCGCATCTACGGAAAGTCGTCTCGACTTGTGCCCTTCCGCCTTGAGCGCGCCGTCAAGCTGGTCGAGGACCGGATCGACGGGCGGATCGAGCGCATCCTTGCTGTGCAGGACGGTGATGTTCACGAGTCGCCCGGCTCGGCGGTTCCGTCGATGGCGTCGGTATACCTGTAGTTCATCATTACGGCCGTTCCAAATGCAGTGAGTTCAATCAGTGTCGAAGCTTCGAGGCCGCCGAGTCGGAGGCGCAGCTCCTTTCCGCGTGCCGCGAGAAAGTCGACGAACTGTCGCACGACAGAAGGGTTTTCGCCAGTCCAGTAAGAGATCCTCGTCACGACTTCGCGCTGGTGACGCACGATGAAATCGTAAGCCTCCACGCCAGCTGGCGCATCCGTTTCGGCAACAAAGATCGTCTTCAGGTCGCCGTCGAAAAGGCGCGGATCGCGGATCGGGATGCTTTCGTCGTCCTCCTGATAGTGCTCGGCGACGGTGTACTTCATCGACGCGACGGGCAGGTCGTCCTCGCTCGGCTCGGGAACGACGGGAATCTCCTGCGCGACTTCGCCCATCACGCGGTCCATATACTCGAGCTTCGTGATCGCGCCCCAGCCTTCGTATGCGCTTCGCCAGTCCAGGCCGGGCGTGAGCCACACGGCGAAGGTCTCGGAGAAATCCTCGTCCGGATGTTTCTGCGCGTACCAGCCGAGTATGTGGCGGACGTGGTCGTGAGAGAACGGATTCGCGCGGTAGCGGTCGCGGTAGGGGCGCGAGTACGGCCCGAACATCTTTCGCCAGTCGGCCCGGTCGTAGAGACGGTACGCGTAGTTGAATGCGTGACCGGCTTCGTGACGCAGGTATCGCATCGATTCGTCCGGCGTCTCGACGGCGGATGAATAATCTTCCTCGATACGGGAGAGACGCGTGTCAGCGAGATAGAAGGGAACGCCGATGAGGGGAGTTCCTTCCGGGCATCCCCACTGGTCGCTCAGGTAAACCGGGGGGCGGAAAGCGAGCCCTTTCGCCGCGAGCTCGACGTACAGCTGGTCGATCAGCTTCTCGAGCAGCGTGCCGCGGATCTCGAGTCCGATATCGGAAATGCGCTGAGCGAGCAGGGCGTTGCGCTCACCTTCCCAGTTGGGGCTCGGATTCTCCACGCAGCGGTCAGGGGCAATCCTTGTACCCAAGACGGGCGGGCGGGGGAGGTTTCGCGCCGCTGGCTCTCTGGAGGACTGAAGTTGAGAGTTGCGGGAGTTGCAGTTGCGGGTAGCGAGACTCAGCTACTGACAACTTCAATACTAGAGGCTCTCAACTTCAGTCCTCCAGAGAGGAGGCGAGTGTCCCGATCCCAGCTTAAAAGAAAAGGCTCCGCGAGAATCGCGGAACCTTAACACCCTATCTATAGAAAGGAGTGGAGTCCTACGCCGCCCGGGTAGCCTGCTCTGAAACCGGCTCGGGTACGGGACCCCATATATACGCCGCAAAACGGGGTGTTGGCTCCGTTCTGTCGCCGCGCGAGATGATTATACCAAGGGGCTCAGTTGAGCCCGATTCCTTACGATCCTTTTTCATGCTTACTCTCTCTTGTGAGCTGTGACGGCTCATGGTTAGGCACCCGCCGTGCCCAGTTGGACGCTCAGTCCAACTTGTTGTTAACAAAGGACTTGGAAAAACGGGGGTGGTAACAGAGAGAGATTGTGTATCGTTACGACACACTAGGCGCGAGACGCCTGTGTCAGAGCGACACGGCCGCTAGCTGGCTGTCTTTCTCGCCAGAAAGTTCTTCGACTGCTCAGTCTCGTCCTCGACCGAGATCGTCCAGCCCTTGTACTGCCGCCTCAGCTCGGCGACCGAAACGCCACGTTTGCCCGAAATGATCGTTCCGACCAGGTGGACGCCGCCCTCGCGTGTGGCGCCCTGAAGAACTTCGAAGGCGCGCATCCGCTCTTCCCCTGAGAGTCCCGCAAACGCTTCCGGTGTGCAGACCACCGCCGCCAGCGAACGGCCTGGATCCCATTGCGAGAGGTCGGCGCCGCAGCCCTGGATGCGGTCCGTCAGGCCGGCCGCATGCGCGGCATTCATCACGCGTTCGAGCGGCGAGGCGGCGCTGTCGACGGCCGTCACCGTGCATCCGTGCGCGGCAAGATAGAGCGCGGCGCGCTCGACTTCTCCGCCCGCAACCAGGACGTTGGATTCAGCAGGCGGATGTATTTCGCGGGCGAGAATGCCGTCGGGCCTGATTCCCCAGTGCTCGGGACGGCGGTACTCGGCGAGCAGCTTCAACCGTCTGCGCCGCCACGTGTCGTAGGCGGGAAGACGCAGCCGCTTGCGGATGATGCGGTCCACTTCTCCCCACAGCATCATCTCGTCGAGCACGAGCTGATCCTGCTCGCGCATCTGCGCTGCCGCCTCGTCACCGATCTTCAGGATGGCGGAGCGCGGAATCGATTCCTTGTAGTTCTCGATCTCGTTCTCTACGTACAGCTCGTATTCGTGCTTGAGAGAGCGAGGTGCGGTTGGCGGCATGACATCGGGCAGGAGACGCGGGCAAACCAGTTGCTTAAGCTAGACTCCTTGCAGGCGCCCGCAAGAGTTAACTTGACGATCGATCGACGTGTGCAGCTCGCTTCTCTCCGCCACCAACGCAACAGCAGGTAAAAAGTGCCTGAGCTTCCTGAAGTCGCTGCTGCGGCACTCGAGTTGACGAAAGCCGCGCTCGGAAAAACAATCGCCGCCGTCCGCCCCATTCACTTCGCGATGAAGAAGAAGTTTCCGCCCGCCGACGCGCGGCGCGTGAAGGGTCGACGCATCGATGCCATCGAGAGACAGGGAAAACACCAGTTGCTTCGCCTCGACAGCGGAGACACGCTCGTCGTCCACTTCCGCATGAACGGCGACTGGGAGGTCGGCACCACGGGCGGGGAGATCGATCGTTTTGCGCGTGGCGTGATTGATCTTGCCGATGGAACGCGGATCTCGCTGATCGACAGCCGCGCGCTCTCTTCCATCACGCTCGACCGCGAGGGGTCTTCGTCGCTTCCGAAGCTCGGGATGGACGCGAATGATCCTGGCCTCAATGCCTCGCACCTCAAACAGGTGCTCGCGCGGAAGAAGATCGGTATCAAGCCCGCACTGATGGATCAGGCAATCCTTGCCGGGCTCGGCAACATCTACGCGGCTGAAGCACTCTGGCGCGCGGGCATCGATCCAACGCGCCCGGCATCCTCGGTTTCCCCGGCCAAGCTGGCAAAGATCGTCGACTCGATTCGGTACGTGCTGAGCCCCGGAGCAGCGATACCGGGGCGCTACACCGACGGCGACACCGAGGGCAGGTTCGCCGTATACGGACGCGAGGGAGAAAAATGCCGGAAGTGCGGGACAAAAGTCTCGCGCATCGTGCAGGCGGCGCGATCGACCTACTTCTGCAGGAAGTGTCAGCGCGGCTAGCCGCGATCAGTCCAACGCTTCGAGCAGCGCGCCCTTGATGTAGCCCGTCTCGGGGACAGTGAGGAGCTCCGGGTGATCGAGCGGCTGCCCCGTCACCGATCGTATCGCGATCCGCCTGCCGCTGTCGCGCGCCGCGTCCGCCAGCACCTCGAGGAAGTGTGGCTTCGTCAGGTGAAAGCTGCAGCTCGCGGTATAAAGCATTCCACCGCGGGCAAGCAGCCGCATTCCCCGCAGGTTGATCTCCTTGTACCCGCGGATAGCGGAAGGCAGCGATGCGCGTGTCTTCGCGAAAGCCGGCGGATCGAGCACGATCGTGTCGAAGCGCGCGCCCTCCTTCTCCCGCTCGCGCAGGTAATCGAAAGCATCGGCTTCGACAAATGAAATGTTCTCGAGGCGGTTGAGCGCCGCGTTGCCGGCTGCCCTCGCCAGCGCCTGGGCGGAGCTGTCGAGGGCAGTGACGTGCGTCGCGTGGCGAGCAAGGTGAAGCGCGAAGGAACCGTGATACGCAAAACAGTCGAGCGCCCGGCCGCGCGCAATCGTCCCCGCGCAGCGCCGGTTCTCACGCTGGTCGAGGAATGCTCCCGTCTTCTGGCCAGTCCAGGGCGCGGCGTGGAATTTGACGCCGTACTCATGCACCTCGATCTCGCGCGGTACTTCGCCATCGAGCAGCACCGTCTCCCGCGCAAGACCTTCCTTGCCGCGCAGCGGGACATCGTTGCGGGCGAGGATCCCTGCCGGCCGCACGATTTCCAGCAACGCGCTCACGATCTCACCACGAAACCTCTCCAGCCCCGCACTCATGAGCTGGACTACCAGCCACCGGTCGTAGCGATCACAAACGAGCGACGGCAGGCCGTCCCCCTCGCCGTGTGTGAGCCGGAACGCGTTGGTGTCAGCGGCGATAGTCTCACGCCGCGCCACCGCGGCCGCGATGCGCTTGTGCCACCACTCGCCGTCGATGAGCGCGTCGGGATCGGGTTCGATCAGCCGCAGGGAAATTTCCGAGCGCGGACTCCAGAGTGCCCAGCCGAGGGGGCGCTGCCGGTTGTCCTCGACGCGGACGGCCCCCGCCTCAACGGACGGGCGCTCCGTCACATCGGTGCGGTATATCCAGGGATGCCCAGCCGCCCAGCGGCGTGCGCCTTTGACGTTTACGCGGGCAATCGCACTCATTGCACCAATTTAACGGCCCGGCCGTTGATGCCCGTACGTTTCTTGCTAATGGAAGCCGTATGCGCCGATTAATCCCGATCACCATTGGAGCCGCCGCGGCAGGAGCAGGCGCGGTGGCACTGCGCGGACACCGCGACCGGGCGCTCGCCGAGCGGCTGAGTGCCGCAACGCTGGAGACGCTGCTCGACGCCATCGAGGCAAATGATGCCTCCACCGGCCGGCACATGCGGCGCGTCGCGGCGTTTTCGCTGATCCTCGGCGAAGCGGCGGATCTCGATAAGAGGACACTCCGCAGCATCGAGCGGATCGCGCTTTTCCACGACATCGGCAAGATCCACGAGGCGCTCACCGACATCTTTCACGAGGCAACCAAACTCACCCCCGAAGAGCGCCGCGCCGTGAGAACGCACCCGCAACGCGGCGCGGACGTTCTGGCCCCGCTTTCGAACTTCTATCCCGACCTGGCTAAAGGCGTCGCCGCGCACCACGAGCGCTGGGACGGAACCGGATATCCGCGCGGGCTCAAGGGAACCCGCATTCCGCTGACCGCACGTGTCGTCGCCATCGCCGATACTTTTGATGCGATCACACACCAGCGGCGCTACAGTGCCGGACGCAGCTTCAGCACAGCGATGGCGGCGATCGCCGAGGGCCGTGCGACACAGTTCGATCCCGAGCTGGTTGATCTTTTCCTGAGCCCCCCCGTCGCCGAAGAGATCGAGTGCGCGATGCGGAAGGCCAACGGTCCTCAGACTCGTCGCATGAACCGGCGTGTGCACGAAGTAAAGCGCGCCCCCGACATCACGTTCCGGTGGCGGACGCGAACTGGCGCGTCGCACTCTCGGGATCGAGCGAGCTGAAGATTCCGCTCGAGACGGCGACGCCAGCCGCTCCGGCGGCGACCAGGCGCGCGGCTGCGAGCGCATCCACTCCTCCAACGCCGACTGCGGGCAGGCTTACCAGGCTCGCGAGCCGCGTGAAGCCGTCCACGCCGATGGCGCTGCCCGCGTCGTCCTTGGTCTGCGTGGTGCGCACCGGCCCGATCCCGACGTAGTCAGCATCGCGTGCGTTGGCCAGCTCGTCGTCGGACCCAAGCGAGGCGCCAATGATGAAGCCCGGGGGCGCAAAACGTCGAACCGCGACGACGGGAAGATCCGCCGCCCCGACGTGAACTCCCGCCGCGCCCGCGGCGAGCGCAATGTCGGCGCGATCGTTCACGATTACCGGAACGGTGACAGCGGCGATGATGAGCCGCGCTATTTCCACGCACTCACGCGGTGAAGCTTTTTTCTGGCGGACCTGCACGCATGTCGCGCCACCGCGGACAGCGGCAGTGAGACGGTCCACGAATCCCTCGCGCTCTCCCGTGAGCTCGGGGGTGATTGCAATGAGTCGGAGTACGCGCGGGTCTAACATCTGCAGGTGACGGGAAGGTAACCCTCAACGGTGATGCGCGACTGAATCCTCTCCGCACCGCAGTAGTCGATGGCCTCAGGAAGCTCGCTTGCCTGTCCGTGACGATGGTACTCCTCGCCTGCGACAAGGGCGGCGAGACAACGCCGCCGACAGGCGACAACGCCGCAACGCTCGAGTCCCGCGCGCTCAGGCAACCGCTCGAGTTCCGGCTTACCGCGGAGAAGTTCGCCATCTGGCAAATTGCCCAGGACAAGCTCGACGCCCTCGAGCGTGACAGACCGGCTCTCTTCGCCGCGAGCCCCGTTGAGAGCGCCAGCGCGAGCGGGGAGGATCCCATCGACGCCGGCGTCGCGAGGCTGGAGGCAAACCCCTATGCCCGGTCGATGATCGAAGCGACGGGGATATCGGTTCGTGATTACGTCGTCACCACTCTCGCGCTGGCCCAGGCCGCACAGGCCGCGATCCCGAAAAACCGGAATTCGTACCCGCATGTTTCCGACGAGAACATCCGCTTCGTGCTCGCGCTCGGCACTGACCTCACTCAGATCCGGGAATCGACGGTCGCGCCGCCGGAAGACCGCTTCGATAGCGGGGACGGGGAGTCAGACGACAGGTATGAGGACGACGGCGACAAGGATGACGATTGGGAGGAAAGGAAGCCCGACAAGCGGGAAAAGCGTGGCAAGAGGAAGGGCAAACGGGACTAGCGTGTCGCGGGATTTTTCTTCCGCGTCGCAGCAGTCGACTTTGTCGCGGGCCGTTTCGTGACAGGCTTTCGCACCGTTGTAGCCTTTCGCGCGGCCGGTCGTTTCGCCGCTGCGGGCGCAACTTTGACCGGCGATGTCGGTGGCGGAACGGGCTCGGCGATCCCTCTGATCTTCCTGATCGCCGCAGTATGCTCGGCGAACGTCATCCGGAACTCGTGATGACCGTCCGGGGCAGCGACAAAGAACAGATAGGGCACGCTCGCGGGGTTTGCGGCCGCGGCCAGACTCGGCCCTCCCGGAGATGCTATCGGTCCCGGCGGCAGGCCGGCGTGCACGTAGGTGTTGTAGGGTGACGCGACTTTCAGATCGCGGTACAGTACGCGGCCCACATGCTGCGGCAGCGCGTACTGTACCGTCGGGTCGGCCTGCAACAGCATTCCCTTACGCAGACGGTTGTAGTAAACGGCGGCGATCACGGGCCGCTCCTCGGGACGGATTGCCTCCTTCTCCACGATCGACGCCATTGTGACGAGGTCGTTCCGGTTGATCTTGAGTTCGGGCAACCTCGCATCCCAGGCTGGCTTCCATTCGCGCTCGAACCTCTGCACCATCTCGCGCACTGCCTGGCGCGCGGTCGTCCCGTCCGGGAACGCGTAAGTGTCGGGGAACAGATATCCCTCGAGCGTTTCATTCGGGAGGTCGAGCCGCGACAGCAGTGAAGTGTCACGCACCGCGGCCGCCACCGAATCCGCGGGGACGGAAAGTTTCCTGCTCATCAACGGGACGATCTGACGAAGGGAGAATCCTTCGGGCACTGTAATCGAGTTGACGAGTCCCTTGCCGCCGTTGAGAGCGCTCACAATATCCGGCCACGGCGTGTCGTGCTTCAGGAGATACGTGCCGGGCTTGATGTTGCGGTCGCCGCCGGTAACCCGCCCGTAAATGCGGAAAAATCTCGGCCAGCTAACCAGCTTCGCCCGCTCCAGCGAGTCAGCGGCCTCCGCGAACGTCGAGCCCTTGGGGATGATGACGCGCACGGGCACACCATGGGGCGAGCCGCCGCACGCTCCAAGAAGCGCCACGGCGGCGAAAGCCACGACGAGCGAACTATTCCGGGACATTGAGCGCATGCTGTAGAAGGATGGTTGCCGCCAGTGAGTCGACGTCGCCCTTCCTGCCGCGTGTGGATTCACCCATTTCCCGCACCGTCCTGAGAGCGGCCGCGGTCGTGAAACGCTCGTCTAGAAATCGCATCGGCATTCCCGTTCTCTTCGCGAGCTCCGCGCCAACCGAGCGAATCTCGGCGGTCCACTCGGTTTCATTGCCGTCGCCGTCGAGAGGGAGCCCCATTACGTACCCTCTTGCGCCCAGCTCGGTCGCGCGGCGAATGATCGCCGTGATCGGCGCGCGCTTGCCCGCTCGCCGCTCGATGAAACCGGCCGGCGACGCGATCATGCCAAGCGGGTCGCTGATCGCCAGGCCAACGCGCTTCCGGCCGTAATCAACCGCCAGCAGCCGTCCGAGCGCCTCGTTCACCGGCCCTCGGCCATCTGTGTAAAGAATTCCTTGTTGTTCTTAGACTTCACCATCTGGCGGAGCAGAAACTCGATTGCCTCGGTCTCCGGCATGTCGGCGAGGAATTGCCGCAGGAGCGTGACGCGGTTGATCTCCGCCTGGTTGAGCAGCAGCTCCTCTTTTCGCGTTCCCGAGCGGAAGATGTCGATCGCGGGGAAGATGCGCCGGTCGGCGATCTTCCTGTCGAGCACCAGCTCCATGTTCCCCGTTCCCTTGAACTCCTCGAAGATCACGTCGTCCATGCGCGAGCCGGTTTCCGTGAGCGCGGTAGCGATAATCGTGAGCGACCCGCCGCCGTCGATGTTGCGCGCCGACCCGAAGAACTTCTTCGGTTTCTGCAGTGCGCTCGCATCGACGCCACCGGAGAGAATCTTTCCCGACTGCGGCGCGACGGTGTTGTGGGCACGCGCGAAACGCGTCAGCGAGTCGAGGAGAATCACGACGTCCTTGCCGTGCTCGACGAGGCGCTTTGCCTTCTCGATCACCATGTCTGAGACCTGCACGTGCCGCGCGGCGCCCTCGTCGAAGGTGGAGCTGATCACCTCCGCGCGCCTGGTGCTGGCGATCATCTCGGTGACTTCCTCCGGCCGCTCGTCGATGAGCAGCACGATGATCGTCACCTCCGGGTGATTCTCGGCAATTGCGTTCGCCATCTTGTTCAGCAGGATCGTCTTTCCGGCCCGGGGCGGTGAGACAATGATTCCTCGCTGCCCTTTTCCGATCGGCGCCATGATGTCCATCACGCGCATGCTGAGGTCGCCGTCCTTTGTCTCGAGTCTCAGCCTCTCGTCCGGATAGCACGGCCTGAGATTGTCGAACGGTGCACGGTCCTTCGCCTTCTCCGGATCTTCCGTGTTGACGCTCTCGACGCGGAGCAGGGCGAGGTATCGCTCCCACGGCTTGGGAGGCCGAACCTGCCCGCGAACTCCGTCGCCGGTCCGGAGTCCGAAGCGCTTGATCTGCGACGGCGAGACGTAGATGTCGTCCGGCCCGGGGAGATAGCTCCAGTCCTGGCTGCGCAGAAATCCGTAGCCCTCGGGAAGAATTTCGAGGACGCCATCGCCGTGCAGCACGACATCCGTGTCGAGCAGGTTCTGCTCGATCTGGAAGATGAGATCCTGCTTGCTGCGCACGCCCGGCGGTCCTTCGATCTTGAGACCGTCGGCCATTTCCTGGAGCTCATTTACGGATTTTCGCTTTAACTCGGCGATATCCACGCGTGCGTCGTGAGGGAGGGGAGGAAGTCGTGCTGCGGTGGAACGAAGTGCTATGCGGGCGGGAAGCGCGATGCGGTAGGGAACCTGGCGGGAGCTTTCATCGAGCGGGGCGGATGAAGACACCCGAAGCTAATTGTCACCCCCCGCGAGGGGCAAGTCAGAATGCGATGTAGCGGAACGGACGTCTCTTCATGTCCCGAAACAATGAGTCGAGCAGCAGCTTGCTCCTGGCCAGCTCCCGGATCAGCGCACTGT
Organism: Gemmatimonadaceae bacterium; assembly: GCA_035575795.1. Classification (GTDB taxonomy): domain Bacteria; phylum Gemmatimonadota; class Gemmatimonadetes; order Gemmatimonadales; family Gemmatimonadaceae; genus UBA4720. The sequence goes on along the minus strand of DATLXE010000420.1, from coordinate 4,175 downwards.
CGCCGCGCGCCTTGCCGATCGTACCAAGCGGATCTGATGCGAGTGCGCGGAGCGAATCGAGTTCGGCCATGAGCCCGCCCACGGTTTTCATGAGCGTGGTGTCGCGCCGGAACCGTCCGACATTGCCGCGATCAGAATCCATGAATGCGCGGAGGGAGTCGGTTGCTGCCATTGCGCTCGACGCGCGCGCCATGAGGTTCCCGCGCATCGCGAGGCCAATCGTTCCGTCGCCGCGCGTTGTCTTGTTCATGATCCGCGACATGCTGCCGCCTACATCGGGCACCTGGCCCATGCCGCGAGTGCGAAAGTTGCCGATTGTGCCGACCGGACCCGAAAGCTTCGCATTGAGTTCAGTGACCTCCTTTGCCAGCGCTTCGAACTCCGGACCGATCTTTTCAACCTGATCGACGACTTTCGTGATCGGCGACTTGATGCGAGTCGCAACGGTATCCCCCGCAGCGAGCGGCGGCGAGTTCGCGCTGCCGGCCGAGATCTGGATCACCGGAGCGCCGATGAAGTTTCCGCCTGGCCGGATCTCGGCGTAGGAATCCCTGCGCACGACCGGCAGAAACTCTGCCAGAAACTCGGTCGTGAGCAGTACCCGTTGCGCGGTATCCGTCGAGGTTGAACGAAAGCCGACCTTTGTCACACGTCCGGATTTCTTTCCCGACAGCCAGACCTCCGTCCCCGGCAGCACGCCCGACACATCGGGCGCAGTGACGTAGAGGTCGACCTTCTTGCCGCGTATGACGCCGACGCGTGCGAAGAGGAGCGTGAAAAGCACGAGTGCGGTAATTGCGGCAGCCGAGATGAGGCCGGTACGTAGCTCGCGCCATCTGCGTTGGGGAGGCACATCGGTAATATAGCGGGCTGGAAGTTGGGGTTCTTTCGGGTGATCTTCAGCGACGCGCTCCCGCACGTGTACCCGGGGCGCTACGAACCGGATCCGGGAATGGGTGAATGCAGATAGCAGTTCCGCGCGAGAACGCGGCGGGAGAGCGGCGCGTTGCGATCGTGCCGGAGGTCGTAGCCCAGCTCACCCGCGCTGGGCACCGAATACGGGTGGAGAAGGGCGCGGGAATTCGCGCCGGCTTCACCGACAAGGCATATGAGGATGCGGGGTGTCAAATCGCCCGCGCCGCTGACCTGTACGCCGGAGCGGACATGGTGCTGCGGGTTCAACGACCGGAAGACGGCGAAGTCGTGAAGATTGCAACCGGCACCGTTCTCATCGGCCTGCTCCAACCCGGCGCTGACCCATCGCTGTTCGCGCGCCTTGCCGGCCAGGGCGTGATCGCCTGCAGCATGGAGCTCGTGCCGCGGACGACACGCGCCCAGATGATGGACGCGCTGTCGTCGCAGAGCACCGTCGCCGGTTACAAGGCAGTCCTGATCGCCGCCAACTCGCTGCAGAAGTTTTTCCCGATGCTGATGACCGCAGCCGGCACCGTCCGGCCGGCAAAGGTGCTTGTGATCGGCGCCGGCGTGGCCGGACTGCAGGCGATTGCAACGGCGCGCAGAATCGGGGCCGTGGTCGAGGCGTTCGACACGCGGCCTGTCGTGAAAGAGCAGGTAAAGAGCCTCGGCGCGACCTTCGTCGAGCTCGATGTCGTGCCCGAGGAAGCGCAGGACGCCGGCGGCTACGCGCGCGAGCTGAGTGAGGATCACATCCGGCGCGAAAAGGATCTTATCCATCAGCGCGCCATCGGCGCCGATGTGATCATCACCACGGCGCTCGTGCCGGGAAGGCGCGCGCCGATGCTCGTTTCCGCCGAAACGGTCAGGGCGATGAAGCCGGGCTCGGTTATCGTCGACCTCGCCGGCGAGCAGGGGGGAAACTGCGAGCTCACCAGGCCCGGCGAAACCGTCGTGGAGAACGATGTCACGATCATCGCGCCGCTCCACATCTCGAGCGACCTCGCCTTCCACGCCAGTCAGATGTACGCCAAGAACGTCGCCGCGCTCGTGACCCTGATGGCGCCAAAGGGAGCTCTCGAGCTCAACTTCAACGACGACATCATCTCCGCCGTCTGCGTCACCGCCAACGGCGAAGTAAGACATGGCCCGACGCGCGAGCGCCTGGCGTCCGCATCCCCAATGGCTGGAGCATCGCGATGAGCCAGGAACTCGTGCTGGGTATTTACGTCTTCATCATGGCGATATTTGTCGGATTCGAGGTCATCGCGAGAGTGCCGTCGGTGCTCCACACCCCGCTCATGTCCGGCACCAACGCCATCCATGGCATCGTCGTGCTCGGCGCGATGCTCATCGCCGGCTCGGCGGACACTCCGCTGCAGCACGCGCTCGGCTTCATCGCCGTCGTCTTCGGCGCCGCAAACGTTTTCGGCGGCTTCGTCGTCACGGACCGGATGCTGGAGATGTTCAAGAAGAGGGAAGTGAAGAAGACCGACGATGCTTGACGCACGCGGGTCTTTCATCGCCGCCAGCTACATCGTCGCGGCGGTGATGTTCATCTTCGGGCTCAAGCAGCTCAGCTCGCCCGGCACCGCGCGCGCGGGCAACAGGCTTGCCGCGCTCGGCATGGCTGTCGCGCTGGGCGTCACACTGCTCGACCGGCAGATCGTTTCCTACTGGACCATTGGTCTGGGAACGCTGGTCGGCGCTGGTATCGGAGTGTATTCGGCGCGGCGGGTACAGATGACGGCGATGCCGCAGATGGTGGCGCTGTTCAACGGGATGGGCGGCGCCACCGCCGCGCTCGTCTCGGTTGCCGAGTATCTGCGCCTGTTGCGCGCCGGAGCTGCAATTCCCGCGGGAGAGGCCGTTTCGATCGTACTCGGCACGATCATCGGTGCGATCTCGTTTACGGGAAGCATCATCGCGTTCGGAAAACTGCAGGAGATTCTTCCGGGAAAGCCGCTCCAGTTTCCGCTGCAGCGGCTGATCAACGCGCTCATCCTGCTGCTCGTCATCGTGCTCGGCGTATCCGTCGTCGCGGGGGGAGGAGGCTCGGTCGCGCTGTGGCTACTCTTTGTCACGGCGCTCGTGCTCGGCGCCATGTTCGTGCTGCCGATTGGCGGCGGCGACATGCCGGTAGTGATCTCGATCCTGAACTCGCTGACGGGTCTGGCTGCCGCGCTCACAGGCTTCGTGCTGCACAATCAGATGCTCGTCGTTGCCGGGGTGCTCGTTGGCGCATCAGGTACGCTCCTCACTCTCCTGATGAGCACGGCCATGAACAGGTCGGTTGGAAACGTGCTGTTCGGCGCCTTCGGATCGGGCGACGGCGGCGCGGTGTCGGCAGCGAGCGATGTAGGTCGCACCGTGCGCCAGACGACATCGGAGGATACCGCGATCGCCCTTGCATACGCGCGGAGCGTTGTGATCGTGCCCGGATACGGACTGGCTGTCGCCGAGGCGCAGCACACGGTGCGCGAGCTGGCTACGGATCTCGAAAAGCGCGGCGTGGATGTGAAGTACGCAATTCACCCGGTGGCGGGGAGAATGCCGGGTCACATGAACGTGCTGCTCGCGGAAGCCAACGTTCCCTACGACCAGCTGCTGGAGATGGACCAGGTGAACGGCGAGTTTCCGCAGACCGACGTCGTTCTTGTTGTTGGCGCGAACGACGTCGTCAATCCGGCGGCGCGCGACGACCCCACCAGTCCGATCTACGGGATGCCGATTCTCGACGTGGATCGCGCGCGCAACATCATCGTGCTGAAGCGCAGCATGGGTCACGGCTTCGCGGGCATCGACAACGCGCTGTTCTATCATGAAAAAACGCGCATGCTGTTCGGTGATGCGCGCCAGTCGCTGACCCAGGTCGGGCAGGCACTCAAGAACGCCTAGCTACATGCGCGCGGAGGGATTCGAACCCACGGCCTTCGCCTCCGGAGGGCGACGCTCTATCCAACTGAGCTACGCGCGCTTGCGTGCTGTCTTTCGCCAGCACGGTATCGGATACTAACCGCGGCCCGTATTGCGGTCAACGCAAAGGGAGTCGTGCCGCGCCATAGATTGGCCCCGGCGCAGGGAGTAACTTCAGCATCATGAATCCAGCCACGCGAAGCGTCACCGTCCTTCCCGGCGACGGCATCGGGCCCGAAGTCGTCGAGGCCGCGCTCGCCATCATCGAGGCCACCGGCGTCGCGATTGAGTTCGAGCGGCATGAGGCCGGTGAAAAGGCATTCAAAAAGGGCATCGAGACAGGA
>DATLXE010000419.1:0-2128 GCA_035575795.1 Gemmatimonadaceae bacterium | reverse complement strand
AAGGGAAGGTCGCGATAGTAACCGGCGCAGCGTCGGGGATTGGACGCGCCTCGGCCGAGAGATTCGCTGCCGAAGGCGCCCGAGTCGTGATCGCGGACCTAGATGCGTCCGGCGCGCAAGAGGTCGCGAACGGCATCGTCGAGGATGGAGGCAAGGCCACCCCCTTCGGAGCGGACGTGACGCGAGCGGACGAGACCAAGGCGATGGTGGCCGCGGCGGTCGAGCGATACGGACGCCTGGACATCCTCTTCAACAACGCCGGACTCGCCACGGCGCCAGCACCCATCGAGGAGACGGCGGAGAGCGTATGGGACGCGGCTATGGCAGTCAACGTCAAGGGCGTGTTCCTGTGCTCGCGGGCCGCAGCGCCGGCACTGCGGAGCGGCGGCGGGTCCATCATCGTCACCTCTTCGATAATGGGAATCCGCGCGCGGCCGGGTTACACGGCCTACGCGACATCCAAGGCGGCGGTCGTCCAGCTCGCGCGCACGCTCGCTCTGGAGATGGCTTCAGACGGCGTGCGGGTGAACTGCCTGGCTCCGGTCGCCACGGACACCCCGATGCTCGGCACGTTTATCGGGGATCGGGATCTGGAGGAGGGACGCGCGGCGTTCGTCTCATCCATACCGCTGGGGCGGCTCGCGCTGCCGGCGGATGTGGCGGAGGCGGCGTTGTTTCTGGCGTCCGAGGAGTCGGCGTTCATCACGGGGACGGTGCTTCCGGTGGATGGTGGGCGTGGGATCTAGGGGGAAAGATGACTTAGACACGATTCGAGAGGCATGCTGTAAGAGCGCTTTTACGAGAAGGAGTCGGTAAATGGACATAACCGCCGCGGTAGTGCGCGAGAAGGAGCAGCCCTTCGTCATTGAGGAGTTGGATCTCGAGGAGCCCCGAGCCGACGAAGTGCTGGTGCGGATAGTCGGGGCGGGGGTGTGCCACACGGACTTGATCGTGCGCGACCAATGGTATCCGGTGCCGCTGCCCGCCGTGCTCGGGCACGAGGGCGCGGGTATCGTCGAGAAGGTCGGCGACAGCGTAACGAAGGTGCAGACCGGAGACCATGTCGTGTTGAGCTACCGCGCCTGCGGGAAGTGCATCAACTGCCTGCGCGGTAAACCACCGTACTGCCTGAAGCTCTACGACGAGAATTTCGGCGGCGCGCGGGCCGACGGCTCGAACGCCCTTAGCAGCAAGGGCGAAGTCGTCCACGGCCATTTCTTCGCCCAATCCTCGTTCGCAACATACGCCCTAGCGACGGAGCGCAACGTGGTGAAAGTGCGAGACGACGTGCCGCTTGAGCTACTGGGGCCTCTGGGATGCGGCATCCAGACGGGCGCGGGCGGTGTGCTCAACTCCCTGCATCCCGAGGCGGGTAGCAGCATCGCCGTGTTCGGGACGGGCTCGGTCGGGATGAGCGCGATCATGGCCGCGAGGGTCGCCGGGTGCGCCACGATCATCGGCGTCGACGTGAAGCCGAACCGGCTGGAGCTGGCGAAAGAGCTTGGCGCGACCCACACCATCAACGCGGCGGAGTCCGGAAACGTGGTCGAGGAGATACAGGGTCTCACCGGCGGCGGCGCGGACTACGCGATCGAGACGACCGCCTCGCCGCAGGTCTTCCGCCAGGCCGTCGACTCGTTGCAGCTACTCGGCGTGTGCGGCCTAATCGGGGCGGCGGCGCTCGGGACCGAGGCCAGCTTCGACATGAACAACATCCTCTTCGGGAGGACGATACGCGGGATCATTGAGGGAGATTCCATACCGGACATCTTCATTCCGCGCCTTATAGAGCTTTACACTCAGGGACGCTTCCCGTTCGACCGCCTGATCACGTTCTACGAGCTGGATCAGATCAACCAGGCCGCTGAGGACTCGGAGAGCGGCAAGGTCTTCAAACCCGTACTGAGGATGCCGCAACAATAGAATGACGACCTCCGCGCCAGGAAGCGAAGAAGGTTCCGCGTCCAGCGATCGTCCCGGAGTAAGCGCGCCTAACATAACCGCTGAACGTAGCGCCAGGAGATGAGAGCGCATCCGAGATCGAGGAACGCCTGATGGATGTCGTCGCGCCGCTCGTAGCGTACCTTCAGCCGCCGGTAGCGGTTCAACCACGACAACGTCCGCTCCA
>DATLXE010000418.1:0-1532 GCA_035575795.1 Gemmatimonadaceae bacterium | reverse complement strand
TCGAGCGTTGCCCTGTCGGCGGTGAGATACGAGTCGAGGAACTCGACCTGGCCCGGGCGCGGTGCCACTCCGCGCGGGGCGAAGCGCACCGTGAATTCCGGGCGGGTCAGCTTGAGCTTCTCGTCGACGGCGAAGGCATCGAACGGTATCCGGTCGTAGTAGATGCCCCAACCACCGAAGACCGTCGTCCTGCTGTTCTCGTCAACCGCGTATGAGAACCCAAGCCGCGGCTGAACCGCGCCCTTGAACGGCTGGCGGTTGTTGCCGGTGCTGATGTACCTGTTCAGGTCGAGTGGTGTTATCAGCCGGCTGTTCACGCTGTTGAGAGCATCGACGACGTTCTTCGGCGTCACGAAGTCGTTGTTGAGCATCGCCGACTCGTAGTCCCACCGTACGCCGATGTTGAAGGTAAGGCGTGGAATCGGACTCCAGTCATCCTGGATGTAGGCGCCGAACTGCCTGTTATTGGTGTCAAGCGTTCCGTCGCCGGTACCGTACACGAGCTGGAATGGCGTGCGGAAGCCGAAGCTCTGACCGCCCTCCTCGTTGCGATACGCGAACTCCGGCGTTCCACGATTTTCCTTGAGGATGTCGTAGTTGACGAAATCGAAGCTGGCGCCGCCCTTGAAGATGTGCTCGCCCGCCAGGCGGACTCCCGAGTACGTCACGTCGTCGCGGAGGCCGAGCCGCTTCTGCTTGAAGTCCTGCGTGCTGAGGTTGCTGCCGATACGGGCTTCGCCGCCCGGGTAGAAGAAAATACGTGAAGCCGTGCCGAGCGTCGCGGGCCGTGGATTCCGCTGGAAGTACGAGTAGTCGACCTTTGCTTCGTTAAGCAGGGCCCCGACGAAATAATTGTGCTTCAGCTGCGCGATGCTGACGTTCTGGCGGAAGTCCACCGCCGATTGAAAAGAAGTATTGTTGCCAAAGTCCCGGATGTCGGTCTCACGACGAACGCTGACGCTCAGCTCCGCGGAAGACCGGTCGTTGATCGAGTTCGAAAGCTTTCCGAACAGCAGCGTCTCGCGGAAGGGTGAGCCAATCGAGCCGTTGTACTGCGTGAGATTGACGGAGTCGAGCGCCGGGAACCCGGACGGAGGTTGAGCGAAGTTAACGCGATTCGACCGATCCTGGTAATTCCCCTCGTAAGAACCGAAGAAGTGCATTTTGTCCTTCACGATCGGCCCACCCGCGCTCAGGGCGACGAGGGTGCGCTTGTAGTCCGGCCTTCTGAAAGTCGATGGTGTCCTCGTCGCGCGCCCGACGCTGTCCGCGACGTTTCTGTCGCGACGCTGGAACGTGTCCAGTTCGACAAGCCCGGCATTCTGATAACCGACGAGCGCGTTCCCGCTCCACTTGTTGCCGCCCGATTTAGTCGTTGCGGTAATGATCGCGCTGGACGCCTTCTGGTACTCGGCCTTGAAGTTCTGGCTGATGACGCGGTACTCCTGAATGGCGTTGCGCGGAAATGGATTGCCGCGACTCGCATCCTGGCCGGCAATACCGCCGGAGGTCAGGTCGTTCTTGAGGCTCGT
>DATLXE010000417.1:0-1663 GCA_035575795.1 Gemmatimonadaceae bacterium | reverse complement strand
GTCCACGACCTCCCTGGCCGAGCAGAAACTGGAACAGCTTCGCGGCCTGACGTGGGGATATGACACCGAGGGGCAAGGGCTGCCCGTCAGTGACACGACCACCAACCTGGCCGTGGATCCGCACACTGCGACCGGTGCCGGTCTGAATCCGTCCCCCGCCGGTACCCTCGACCGGAACACGGCCGGCTACGTCGAGTTTCTCGACGCCCACGGCACGTATGTCGGCACCGGGACCGTCGTCCCCGGAGCGGCCGCGTACATCCGCCGCTGGTCGATCCAGCCGCTGCCGACCAATCCGAACAATACGCTCATCCTGCAAGTGCTCGTCACGCCCGCCTCGAACGAGGCGTCACGCGCCGTGACTGCAGGTTCGCGAAAGCGGATGGCCGGCGACGCGTTACTGACCACCGTCAAGACGAGGAAAGCCCAGTGACCGCCCCCGTCAGCCGGCGCTCGGAGGGAGGCTTCACGATCGTCGAGCTCCTCGTTTCAACGGCCATCATGATCACGGTCACCGGCGCAATCTTTTCGCTGTTGAACCCCGCGCAGGGGAGCGGGCAGACCCAGCCTGAAGTCGCCGACATGCAGCAGCGCCTGCGCGTCGGCCAGGAGACGCTCTTCAAGGAGCTCATGATGGCTGGCGCCGGCCCCTACCAGGGGGCCTCCACCGGCTCGCTCGTGAACTTCTTCGCCCCGGTCCTTCCACGGCGGACCGGCCGCGTCAGCCCCGATCCGACGCAGGGTGCGGCCAGCTTTCGCAGCGATGCGATCACCCTCGCCTATATTCCGAATACCTACTCGCAAACGACGCTCTCGGCCCCGATGCCGAACGTGTCGGCGGAGCTGAAGGTCAACAACCAGCCGAACTGCCCCCAGAGACAGCAGCTGTGCGGCTTCGCGGTCGGGATGAATGTCATCATCTTCGACACGACCGGGTACTTCGATACCTTCGATGTCACCGAGGTCCAGGACGCGGCGGGCCATCTCCAGCACCGCGGGCAGCAGCTCAATCACGAGTATGCAACGGGATCGCAGGTGACGCAGATCGTGAGTAACACGTATTACCTGAACCGGGTCACCAACCAGTTGATGCGCTACGACGGCGGTGACGCGGTCGGCAACAGCGAGGTCGCGCTGGTCGACAATGTCGTGGACCTGGCGTTTCAGTATTTCGGCGATCCGCGGCCGCCGGTCCGGCCGGCCAACTGCGTCGCCGGCATGGCGACGCTGGTGCCGGAGGATGGATCCCTCGTCGCATTGACCCAGGCGATCCTGACCGATGGACCGTATTGCGGCAGCGGCAGCAACCAGTTCGACGCCGACCTCCTGCGCGTGCGCAAGGTGCGGGTCCAGCTGCGTGTCCAGGCCGCGATGCAGTCGCTGCGGGGCACGGGTGCGCTCTTCATGAAACCGGGAACTGCCCTGGGCGGGGAGCGCTACGTCCCTGATTATCGCGTCGCCTTCGACGTCTCGCCGCGTAACCTCAACCTCGCGCGATGACTGTCATGACACGTCTCCGCACGCGGCTGGCCAACGAAGAGGGCACCGCCCTGATCATTGCGCTGATGTCGATGATGCTGCTGACGGCGCTTGGCGCCGCGGTCATCATGGTCAGCCGGACCGAGACCGCCATCGCCAACAACTATCGCAACAGCCAGGAAGC
>DATLXE010000416.1:0-2431 GCA_035575795.1 Gemmatimonadaceae bacterium | reverse complement strand
GAGCACGCCGCCCGTTACGCCGCGGCCCTTGTTAACCAGCCGCAGCTGGTCGAGCTCACCGGCGTCGAGCCACACGCCGCCGCACTTCGGGCATGAGTCGACCTTTACTTTGTCGGATTCTTTTTCGACGAGGTCGACGGTGCACCGCGGACACGTGATCGCCTTCTGCTGGCGCTCGGTTTTCTCACGCTCGGCGTCAAGCTTCGCGCGCATCTCGCGGATCATCTCCGCGTTTCTCTTGGCGAAGTACTCGTCCTCGTTCCTGCTTGGTTTTTCGTCGGTCGGCATTTTGGTCGGAGTTGGGTCACAGCAAATATATCGAGAACTGCCACCGAGAAAGACACAGGTGCGAGGGGTTAGACGCATAGTTGCCAGTTGCTAGACGGCGACGCGGTCGGGAAATCGTGGCGTGAAAGCCAGAAGCCCAGAGGTTGTCTGGGCTTCTGATTCAAGGACCATAATTGACTGAACCCGCGGAGTTGCCGCAGCCTTCAATGAATCTCTGCGGCGGTTACCGCTCCCACCTCAGACGGAAATACGCGAAGCGTCCGTTGAACCCGAACGGCGAAATGCCGTTGTAGGGGAAAATCCCGCTGTTGCTGTTCACCGGAAGGTTCTCATCCGGATACACGTCCCCGATGTTGTTCGCTCCCAGCGTGAGGCGGAAGTGCGGGAGCAAGCCCATGGAGACATTGGCATCCGTCACCCACTTCGCGCCGTACTTCTGGTCGAGGTTGGTTTGCGTCGCAAGGGCGCCGCGACTGCCCACTTCGCCGAACTTGGTGGTGTGGACATTAAAGCCAAAGCGACTGACGGTGTGATCGAGCGTGAGGCTGATCGTCTCGCGCGGCTGGCCCTCCTCGAGGCGCGACCTTTCGAGACGGTCGAAGAGAACGGACTGCTGGGCGGAAAGCGCCGGCGGTGTGTTGGCAACGCGCCCAACGACCGTGCCGGTGTGATTGTATCCGCCGGTGAAGCGCGTGGTGCCAATCATGCCGAAATCCATCGCGTACCGGCCGACGACGTCAACGCCATTGGTACGCGTGTCGATCGCGTTGGTGAAGTACCGGGCGCTGCCGACGCCCGGGAATCCGGCGTCCCTCAGGAAATTGGTGAGCGCAACGCCGGAGAAGTTGCCCGAGAATACGATTCGGTCATCGATCTCGATGTTGTAGTAGTCGGCCGTCAGCGAGAAATTCCGGAACGGTGACAGAGCAACGCCGAGGCCGAAGTTTCTCGACTTCTCAGCGCGGAGCTCCTGCGCTCCCAGCGCCTTGGCGGCGCCACTCGTCACCGGGAGCGTACGAACCTCGACCGGCACGAGACCCTGGCCGAAGTTGAGGAAGTTGGTTGCCGTCGACGAGTAGAACTGCTGCCCCAGTGACGGAGCGCGGAAGCCAGTGTTGTACGCGCCGCGAATGGCGACGCCCGGGAAAAGCTCGAGGCGCATGGAAACCTTGCCGATGGTAGCCGAGCCGAAGTCGCTGTAGTTCTCGGTGCGACCCGCGAGCCCAACCTGGAGACGCTGGATTGGACTTGTTTCCAGATCGATGTATGCGCCGTAGTTCGTGCGGTTGTGGTCACCCGCATCGCCCGGCCGGAAGCCGGGGAACACCTGTGCGCCCGGAGCAGGCTGACCGCCAGCACTGGGCCCATCGAGAATCTTCACGCCGCCGTCGCGATACGAATCCGGTTCACCCGCCTCGATGCCGTAGCTATCACGCCGAGCCTCGGCGCCGATTGCAACGCTGATCGGAGTCGCGAAAGCGCTAACTGGAAAGCCGCGCACGAAGTCGAGGTTGGCAATGGCCTGGCCGAACTTGAGCGATCCTGCGTAGAACTCGGTCGGACTCGCGGCGCCCAGCGTCGCGTTGTTTGTATTGGTGATGTCGAAGTCAAACTTGTTGCGGCCGTAACCACCGCTCAGGTCGTAATTCCAGCCGACCATTTCTCCCTTGACCCCGACGGTTCCGGAAAAATCGTTGATCGTGCTGTTGATCAATGGAAGGAACCCGTTCGGATACAGCGCTCTCACCGTGTTGTTGCCGTTCGGGAGCCGCCAGAAGCCGGCGCTCTGCCCTTCCCTGAAGCTGACTCCGGTGAAGCCGTATACCTGGGCACCGCTGGCAAAAGTCGGAAGTCCGCCATTGAGGAAGACGCCGACGTCGTTGACGATCGCGTCGCCCTGGCGGAAATGGATCTGGTTTGCGAATTGAGGATCGGTGTTGCGCGGATCCCCGGGGAAGTACTGGGGCCGCTTGTCCTGCAGCGAGCGATTGGTCGAGCCCCTGTGCTCATACTGCCCAGTGACATGGACGAAGCCGTTGGTCCCGAAGACGGTACCGGTGTTCGCGGAGACCGCCGTAACATCGCCGTCGCGCAGCTTGAGGTCGTTACCAAGCGCCTTCAGGGTGGTGTAGTTCTGCCCGAC
>DATLXE010000415.1:0-2856 GCA_035575795.1 Gemmatimonadaceae bacterium | reverse complement strand
GGGAGTCTTGATCTGGCGTAACGCGTCGAGAACGGGCGAGGCGTCGGTGACGTGGAAACCAAAAAAGCGCTCGCGCAATGTCGCGGCGAACTGCGCCGTGGGCGTGGGGGGCGCGCGGAGGCCCTGGGGCTCCATCAGTATCGCGAGCCGGGCCTTCCCGTCCGCCAGGGCCTGGAAGAAGGCGGCGTACTCGGTCGGGCTCCCGCCCATCGGGCGCTTCGACAACATCGCCGCGATGAACCCCTCGAACTGGCTCATCGTCATGACCGTCTGGATGCCGCTCTGCACGGTCGCCTCCGCCGGGGTGAGGCTGTGGCCGTCCCAGTGCTCGCGGCGCGCGTCGGCTTCGCGGACGAACAGGATCTCCTTGCGGGTCGCGTTACCCGGCATGAGGATCAGGATCGTCTCTTCCTGGTCCACGCCCGTGAGGTAGAGCAGGTTGCTGTCCTGCCGATACTCGTAATCGATGTCGGTCGAGTACACGCGGGTTGGCGCGCTCCAGAAGATCGCCAGGGTGTCAGGTCCGAGGCGCTCCAACGCGCGCGCGCGCCGGAGCTTCAGGTCGTCCTGAAGCGGCCCCGCGGCCGCCAGGGCCGGCGCGAGACAGAGAATGGCCGCAATCGACAGAAGCATTCGTGTGGGATGCATGGTGGCGGCGCATTCTAGCAGAGTTCCGCCGTTCACCGGCCTTGGGACGGCGTTCGCCGAAAGCGGCGTCCCCGCGCACTTCGATGCTGTCGAAGAGCCCGGGAAGATATCTCCTCGTTGAAGGCTGGAATGACGATCGAGACCATGGCAAGTCCCCCGTCCTCTGGCAGCCCTGAAGGGCTGCGCTACGAGACGCCGGCAGCCCTGGCGCCACACGGCAACCGGGCGTCGTGGGTCAGTGTGAGATCTCAGTCGGCTCTTGCGCGAACCACTCGATGCGACCGCATTAGGCACAAATGAGGATCGAGGCTGATGGATCTACCCAGTCGACGCCAAAGGCTGTGCTGCCACGAGCATTGAGCAGCGCACTGCTGGGAGCAAACGTCGCTCCTCCACAGTGGGGACACCGTACGGGTTTGCCAGCAACCGAGTATGCGGTCGGTTCGTTGGCTTGCTTGAAACCCTTTACTCCGGCTTTCAGTGCGTCGAAGAATCTCGCCATGGTGTCTCCTCTGTTTTATGTGATGGCCCGGTGACTGGAGGACGTGTTCGCCCGTCAAGGCGTGCGCGGCTGCGTCGGGTCCCGTTTGCGAGATTCTGCGTGACGCCGAATGGCACGGAGCATTTCGCGGCGGATGAGCCCGCTTCCTGGACGAACCGCGAGCCAGTAAAGCCGGAAGGTACGTCGAGCGTTTCCCGCACACCAGACCCGGGTCTCGGTGCGCAGTTCGCTCGTGCCGTCCGGTCGCGCCGCTATGGTGAAGTTCCACCCGGCGAGCGCCTGTCCCACCGGCGGACCGGCGTGGAACGTGTCGGCCGTGACGTCAGCGCACAGCCCTCCGCGTGGCGTCCAGAAGCGGCCGAGGAGGCCGATCATCAACTCTTCGGGGGGCCGCTCGGCCACAATCCGAAAGCCCGCTCGCTCGAAGTCTGAAGGCGGCCGGTGCGCTGATGCGTCGATGTCCGGTCGTGATATTCGTCCCACGCGGCGCGCGGGGACCGGACGATTGCGCCGAGCGCGGCCGGAACCGCGCGGAGTGCGAACAGCGAGCGCGTCAGTGGGCCGCCCGTCAGGTCCGCTTCACGGATCGCGGCAAACACGAGGTCGGGCGCCGCATGGACGACGGTTCGGTGCCGCGCGACGACGTCGTAGTGAGGCATTAGATCGTCGAGAAGCACGGAACCCTCCCGATGGTTGGCGCGCCGGGCAGCGCCGGCGATGTTGCATCAAACACCGTAGACCGGCTCGGAGGAGATCTCACCTCCCGAGACCGGCGCGACGTCGGGCACGCGTGCGAGCACACGATCGAATGCACCTCGATGTTCCGCCCGACCTGAAGGTCGGGCCTACGCGGGTCGGGCCTCCGCGGGTCGGGCCTCCGCGGGTCGGGCCTACTTGATGACAAACTCCAGCCGGAGCTTCTCCGCCATCGCATTAATAGCGGCGACCTCCTTCGACAGAAACGCCTGCGTGTCGCGCTCAAGAGTGGCCAGCTCCTTCTCCTGCTCCTCCAGCACCTGCTGCATACCCCGCGTGGGCGTGCCCTCCCCACCGATGGCCCACATCTGAAGAGGGGACAGTCGCGAGTAGAGCCGCGATCCGCCCCGCTCGGCGAGGATGTCGTAGGTGACTTCGGCCTTCGGGTTGTGCATCCGGTCTTCAAGCGCATCGATCTTCTTGATCACGTCAGTGGACGCCCTGACGAGCTCCGCGATGGCAGGCTCTGACTTGCGTACCTCGAGCACCTTCACGCGCGCGGTGAGCTGCTCCTTGACGGACCGGACCGAATTCACCAGGCCCGATAGCTTCGAGATGTCGTCGCGGACCCGTAGCGCGAACGCTTGCTGCGCCTCGAAGTCGGCCGGTGACACCGCGCCGCGCGGGTCGCCGATCACTTTCAACGGCGTTGTCTGCGCTTTGCCATCCACGGTCAAGCGAACGGTGTACACGCCCGGCACCGCACGAGGCCCCCGTGCCGGATCACCGGTATCGATCTTCGCGCCCTTGATCTTCGTCGCACCTTCCCAGGTCAGGTCCCACTCGGCGCGATGCAGCCCCTCCTTGGTCGGCAAGGCAGCTTTCTTCAACTCCTCACTGTCATCCTCGTCGTCGCTCTTGTCCGACTCGCGCGGCACGCTGCTGAGCGTACGGACGATACGGCTGCCGGCATCCAGGATCTCGATCTTCACGTCTCCCTTCGGCTTCTC
>DATLXE010000414.1:0-3173 GCA_035575795.1 Gemmatimonadaceae bacterium | reverse complement strand
GGTGGTCGAGCGCGACTGGATTGCGGAACACGGCCCGATCACCGCCGACCAGGACGTGGTGCACGAGATGCTCGGCCGCGAAGCGGGGTACCTCGTCGGGGTGCAGGTGGGGCTGCGCTTGCGGCTGCCAGTGACCGCCGTCGACACCCAAGGGAGCTATAAATGAGCGCCGACTACACGCAGCAGCGGCGGTCATTGAGGAGTGACACGTAATGGGCGAGCTAAGAAAACGCGGCCGCATCTGGTGGTTCCGGTACTACCGGAACGGCCGCCGGTTCGAAGAGAGCTCGCACAGCGAGCATAAGGGCGACGCGTCGCGCCTCATGAAACAGCGTGAGGGCGACATCGCGAAGGGCGTCCCGATCAACGCGGCCATCGGCCGGCTGCGGTTCGAGGACGCGGCGGCCGCCGTGGCCCAGGACTACGCCATGAACGGGCGCGATACCACGAAGGACGTGACGCGGCGGATCCGGATGCACCTGCAGCCGTTCTTCGGCGGTCGGCGCATGTCGGCGATTTCCACCGCGGAGATCACCGCGTACGTGGTGACGCGACAGGCCGCCGGCGCCGCGAACGCCTCCGTCAATCGCGAATTGTCGATCATGAAACGCGCCTTTACCCTCGCCGTGCAGGCCGGCAAGCTCGTGACCCGGCCGCACGTGCCGATGCTCGAGGAGCGGAACACACGGCGGGGCTTTTTTGAGCCCGAACAGTTCGCGGCTGTGTGCGGGCACCTCCCCGCCGCGCTGCGTCCCGTGGCCGCGTTCGCCTATCTGACCGGCTGGCGCGTGCGCTCTGAAGTGTTGCCGCTGGAATGGCGCTCCGTGGACTGGAGAGCGCGCGAGGTGCGCCTGGATGCTGGGGCCACGAAGAACGATGAAGGCCGCTCCTACCCGCTCACCGCGGCGCTCGAGGTGCTGTTAAAGGCGCAACTCGCCGATCACGACGCACGGAAGAAAGCCGGCACGATCGTGCCGTTTGTGTTCCATCGGAACGGCCGGAAGATCAAGAACTTCCGGCACGCGTGGGAGACGGCGCGCGAGAAGGCCGGCGTGCCTGGCCGACTACTCCACGACTTCCGGCGCACCGCCGTGCGGAACCTTGAACTCAGCGGGGTCCCCCGCGCCGCCGCAATGCATATGGTCGGGCACAAGACCGAGTCGATCTATCGGCGGTATGCGATCGTGGATGCCACGTCGCTGCGTGATGCCGCCGCACGCATCGACGCCGCGGCAGGGACAATCTCAGGGACAATCGGCGCGGGGAGCCAAGCACCGCCCGCGAAGCAATCCGCGTAAGTCCTTTCGAATCAATCTGCCGGGGGTGGGAATCGAACCCACACGACCTTACGGTCACGGGATTTTAAGTCCGCCCGTTGGTAAACGACGAGAGGCATAAAACGCCAGTATATTCAGTAGTCCTGTGATTCTTGCCTCGCTCGGCCACTACGGAGAGCGCCTAGAATTACGAGGATAACAAAGGCCATAGGGACATTTGAAGGGACAGGGACAGTCTTACGGCTGCGTTAGAAGCCTTCGTGCCTTCGCTGTCATCTCGCCGCCGGCCTGGCCGCGCCTGGTCTCTGTCAGAAATCCATTCGTGCGCGCGAGGTGCACGTGCGAGCGGATCCGCTGCAGAGGTATCCCACGCAGCCGTTGGAGTTCAGCTGTGGGCCGCTTCACCCCCTGCCGCACGAGCGTCTCATAGTCCCGCGCGAGCTCCGCGTAATAGAAATCGCTGACGCGTCGGTGGCGTGGGGCCTGCCGCTTCGCCTTTCGCGCGGGTCTCAGCACGTCCGTCCCCAGGCGTCGCAGCGCGTCCTCACCGAAAAACTTCCGCACCCAGGTCCGGTAGTCGCGTAGCACTGGCTCGGCCTTCCCAACCTTCACCGTGCGCAGGAGGCGGGCGGTGATTCCGCCGGCCGGTGTCACGCCGTCCGTCGGGCGCTCACCAGGATGACGACCGTCACGTACTGGCGTCTGCGGCGGCGCCGGACAGATCGTGAGATGCGCGACAACCCGCTGCCCCCCTTGCATCTCGAAGTGCTCAATCACCATCCACCCATTTCCGAGTTCGGTCTCGAGCAGGTTTCGCCCGGCGTCGAACTCCTGCCGCAGCGGTCGCTGGCGTGTCATGAAGGCCAGACTACCACAATTGAAAATAGCCGTGCACCTGCCATTGTTTCAATTGATTGTGCCACCTATTGACACCGCAGAGTGCGGCTCGTAATGTCTAGGCATGGAGAACGTCACTCGCACTCGCCGCAGGTCAGCCACCCCTGGGCAGAAACTCCTCACGCCGCACCAAGTGGAGGCGTTGACTGGGTGGCCGTACACGACCATCCGCGATCAGCACTTCCGAGGCAACTTGCCTGTCGTGAAGCTGCCTGGCTCGCGCCGCTGGTGGATCAGATCTGAAGACGTGGATGCGCTGATTGAGCGCTCTCTCGAAAGAATCTCAGCCTGACTGCGGGGGAAAACCGCAGCCGGGGCGGAATGCTGATCGCTGGAGACGATCAACACATGGCCATCTTACAGCACGACTTACACGTTGACGATATTCAATGGAACCTCGCCCCGCTGGACGACGACGACGCCGATGTGTGGCCGCTCGATCTTCCGGCGGCACGCGCCCGCATCATCGACCTCGAGCGCGACTTCTTGGTGTGCCGGATGTGGTTTCGCGAATCACTGCACGCGCTCCACGTCGTGACTCGCGAACGCGATCGCCTCAAGCAGACCGTTCAGGAGCTGCGCGAGTTGCTCCATGATGGCGCGCGCACGGCATGAGCACGAAGCGCGGGGTTGCGGTAGGCACCCCTTGGACCTCGGACGCCCCGGCGATCGCCTGCGAGCGCGAGTTTCGGGTTGTCGGCGACGGCGAACAGTTCATGATGCGCCTGGTCGACGTGCCGATTGAATTCGAGCTCGATCGCCCCCGGTTTGATCACGGGGAACTGATCGGACAGTTGACGGTACGAACCGACCTCACCGGCGCTCGCACGTTTCAGGGCGTCTTGAGTGTCGGCACGCTGAATTGCTCCTCACCGACGGCTCGGAAAACGCGTGCGAATCAACTCGCGGAGCTTGCGTGCGCACCACAGATCGACTTCCTGCGACTGGTGGAGGAATTTGCCATCCGCGTGCATACCGCGATGCGGACGGGCGGCGAGG
>DATLXE010000413.1:0-1884 GCA_035575795.1 Gemmatimonadaceae bacterium | reverse complement strand
ACCGAGCGATTGTATTCGGGCGTCGCGAAGAGCACCGCGTCCGCGGCGCGGATGCGCTGCCTGAAGTCGGCTGATGCCTTGGGCGGGGCCGCATCATCATCCTGGTTGTACAGCGGGAGCCCGCCAATTTCGACGATCTCCAGTTTGAGCGCCGGGGGCGCCAGCGAGGCAAGCGCGTGGGCGACTTTTCGAGTGAATGATTCCTTCCGCAGGCTTCCGACGATCACCGCGACTTTTCTTGCTTCTGACATTGTTCCTCAGAATCGGGCGTGAAAAAAAACGCAGCGGCCAGCCAAAGGGCGGACCGCTGCGATCAATGAAAATCAGGGCCTAGTAAAACTGCCTGAGCTCAATGCGGCTGTTGTTGAGCGACGTCCCGTAGAAGCGAACGTAGTCCCCGTTCCTGAGACCGTTGAACCGGTTTGAGTCTGCATTGCTCGCGCGGTAAGGCATCGAGACAGTGATGCGCGACCCGTTCCGGGTGTCGACCACGAACCAGCCGTTGTTTCTGTCAACCTGCCGCACCGTTCCCTCGAACGACTGGTTGCTGTTATTGCCGCCGGACGTGCTCATCGACCGGTTGACCTGGATGTAATCCGTGTAATAACGGTTACCGTCGCTGCGCACGCGCGCCGTTACATCGTCCCCGTTTTCAAGCGACGTCACGGAATACCGCTGGTTCTGGTAGACCACCTGTGTCTGGTTATCGTAGCCGACCCACACCGCCTGGCCGTTCGACTGCTGAATAGAGATCTGACGCTGGTTCTGGTCTATGCTGCGCACCCGCCCCGTCAGCTCCCCGCCCTGCTGCTGCTGCTGATCGTTGCCGCCGCCAAGCACGCTGCCGAGTATGCCGCCGAGGCCGCCAACACCGGCGCAGGCGCTCAACGATGCGGCAAGCGAGGCGCCAAGGGCATACCGGGTGATTCGCGTGACAAAAGTCATCTTGGTCTCCTGTTTGAGGAGCACATAGAGAGCAATGACGGTGCCGCGACCACAGGGAGGCCGTTCACGCCCGACTTTTCGGGTTACAACGACTGCGTGATGGCTTCGACGTTGACCACTGCGCACTGCGATGCGGAAGCCGTTCCCATTTTCCGGACACTGCTTTCCAGGACACTGGACACTTTCAGCTTGGCGCCCGATCTCACCGATGTCCTCGTTCCTACCCTTGAACTCGAACAACGAAGTGCGCGATGCATTGCGTAGGTACTGGAGTTTGGCAGAGCGTTGATGATTTCTTCGGCTCCCTTGCCAGCACTGCCTGCGCCGGGGCACCGGTGAACGACCTCTCCTCGGCGAGCATCTCGTACAGTACTCAGGCAAGGCTTTACGGGTCGCTCTTTCCATCGATGATCGAGTCACACCCGACTGCTCCGGGCTGACACGCGAC
Organism: Gemmatimonadaceae bacterium; assembly: GCA_035575795.1. Taxonomy (GTDB): domain Bacteria; phylum Gemmatimonadota; class Gemmatimonadetes; order Gemmatimonadales; family Gemmatimonadaceae; genus UBA4720. The sequence continues at coordinate 491 of DATLXE010000413.1, read as the reverse complement.
GGCAAGCATGCGAAACGGAAACTGTGTACAATGGTGTCGCGCCAGAATCGGCGCGAAGGATCATTGGAGTCAGAAATGAAGTCAGAGTCGGTCAGTATGCGCTGGAGCGTGCGGTTAACCGTTCCGAGGGTGCTCCTCGTTCTGCTGGTCCCGGTCGCGATCTCGGCCGGGGGGGCGACGCGAGCCGCTTCAGCGCAGAATCAAGCTCGTGGCGCCAGTTACTATCCCGGTCCGGACGGACGCTGGGACCACCGCCGTCCGCAACAGGTCGGCATGGACTCCGCACGCGTCGCCGCGGCAGTCGAGTTCGCCATCGCCAGGGAAAGCAAAGCGCCGCGGGACTTGCTGCTTGCGCACTTGCAGTCTTTCGGGCGCGAGCCCTACGGCGACGCGGTGGGACCGTTCACGACCCGCGGTAATCCGACGGGCATCATCGTCCGGCGCGGCTACATCGTGGCGGAGTGGGGCGATCCACGGCGCGTCGACATGAC
>DATLXE010000412.1:0-12878 GCA_035575795.1 Gemmatimonadaceae bacterium | reverse complement strand
TACGGTATTCCATTTCTTGCAGGTGTGGGAACTGCTCCGCCGCACGCGACGAGCACTCCGGCGAGCCCAAACGCAACAAGGCACATTTTGGGCGACGAACCAGCCTGATTCCCTTGCATCGCTGTCAAACAGGAAGCCGGTAGCAAGCACTGATTACCGCGCATCTCTCGCTGGCGTCATGTGGTTTCAGGCTGATGAAGAAGCATCCATGACGTGCCGAACCTGTCGCGTAGCATCGCGAAGCGATTCGCGAAGCGATTCGCGAACGGCATCTGGGCCATCTTCATGAAGATCTCACCGCCATCCGTGAGCAAATCGTACGTGCGCTCCGCGTCATCCTCACGGTCAAGAGTGAGCGTGAGGTAGGCGCTTCGCATAGGTTCGGCGTGCGGGATGTCCGCTCCCATCAGCACTGTCGAGCCGATCTCGATTCACGCGTGCAGGATCTTGTCTTTCCAATCGGCTGGGAAGGCGGGATCAAGCTGTTCTCCATGTCGGACGATCCCGGTGATCCTGCCGCCGAGGTGTTGCTCGTAGTATCGGAACGCATCCTCGCAGGTGCCGCGATAGTTCACGTACACGGACAGTCGCATTACGTGAGCGATTCCGGGCTCATGGACGCTTATATATCCTCCCACCTTTCATAACGAAAAGCACCTCCTTCATCGCCTCAATGCGTTCCGTCGGGTTGCCCGGAACGGCAACGATGTCGGCGAGCAAACCAGGCGCCAGGCGACCGAGATCCTTTGCGTCAAGAAGCTCCGCGGCACGAACCGTCGCGCTTTGAATCGCCGCGAGCGGGGTCATGCCGCGTTTGACCAGCGAGATAAATTCTCGTCCGGGATCATTAGTGGAAAGTGGTCCATCCGTCGAAAATGCGATCTTTACTCCAGCTCGAATCGCCGCCTCGATGCTTTGTCGAGCAATGGGCGCGAGCATTTCTGCCTTCCTGCGCATTGCCGGCTCCATCGAAGATCTGTCCACGTTCTCATCCTCGAAATGTGCCTGCGGGACGAGCCAGGTGCCGCGTTCCTTCATGAGCCGGATGGCGTCGGCATTGAGCATCGTACCGTGTTCGATGGACGCAACACCGGCGCGAATTGCGGCGATGATTCCATCATTTCCGTGCCCATGTGCCGCAACGCGTAGACCATGGCGCTTCGCTTCCTCCACGCCGGCCCGGAGCTCAGCCTCGGAATATTGCTGCGCACCGACAGTTGCGTCGTGGGACAGGACGCCTCCCGTTGCGCACATCTTGATCCATCTGGCGCCGTGCTTGATCTGGTAGCGCACCGCCTTCTGGATCTCTCCTGGTCCGTCTGCCACTCCAGCTTCGGGACCGTGCTCGAGAACGCCGGGCGCAAATCCCGTCAGGTCGCAATGGCCGCCCGTGCTCGTGATGTAATGACCAACCGGGAACACGCGAGGTCCGTCGATCCAGCCGTCGTTAGTCGCATGCATCAAAGCGACGTCCACGAATCCGGTGGATCCAAGGTCTCGAACTGTCGTGAATCCGTTCATCAGCGCCAATCGCGCATTGCGCGCGGCACGAAAAGACCAGGTGGCCTGAGTTTCGTAAGCACGCTGGCGGATCCAGTCCCCGCCCGGCTCGTCCATCAGGTGGATATGCATGTCGATCAGTCCGGGCAACAGCGTCGCGTCACCCAGATCGATCGTGATGCTGCCTGGTGGTATCTGGCCCGGATTGATGCTCGCGATGCGGTCGCCCTTGATGACGAACGCGGCGGGCGAATGCAGGCGACCGGAATTCACGTCCAGCCATCGTGCCGCGCGAACGACAACGGTCTGAGCCGATGCCGTCGCAGCGCCCGAAGCGAGCACGACAAACATGGTGATGGCGCGGAAAAATGATCGTAGTTGCATAGTTCTCTTCGGGAAGATCATCGTTACGATGTCCAACGCCCGGGTTCAGCTGCAGGCACATTATCACGCTCGCGGCGCAAGCGCATGCGAAGAGTCCTTGTCAGCCGCAACGTTCGTCGGGCAGCGGCTAACGGATTTCTACGCGTTGATCGCGCGGTGTACACTGTTGGGGAATTACTCTCAGGCTTCGCAGCGTGTCGGCCTCCTTGCATCTAGCTCGATACATCGACGGGTTAGTGAACACAGTCGAAGCAAGGTTATCTGATGCCGGCACCGCCGCGGTCTTGCTCGAAGGCTGACAGCCGAGCATGAAAAAAAAGCCTATCGCGATGAATCTCATTGGTCCCTCGGCCGGCGCGACGGAACAACCGGTTAAGTGCGTGAACATGGTACTCTCCGTAGCAGAGGAATCAATTGAGTGGTCCGTGTTGAGCCACAGGAAGCGGATAGCGCACGCACAGATTACGCCAACGAGCGGCGTGCAGCTGCATAGCCTGCAACGGGTCATTAGGGCGTAGATCGCTCGTAACGCAGCTCGACGACGCCGCTCTTGTAACTATGCGTCTTGACGAGCCGCAGCCGCTGTTCCCTGAATGCGCCGGACGGGAACATGGGAATGCCGGCGCCAAGCACGGCCGGCACGAACGCCACCGTCCAGATGTCGATCAGGTTCTCCGCTGCAAAAGCCATCGCCACCTTTCCGCCCCCCATCAACCAGATGTCTCGGGGATGTTGTTCGCGTATGCTGTCGACGAGAGCCGCCAGGTCGCCTGAACTCGGAATGACGTCCGTTCTGGAGGGAATCGGCCGCGTCGTCATCACATAGGCCGGCATCCCGAAGTCCCCACCGAATCCACCGGCCACAGCGACGTCATATGTCGTGCGCCCCATAATGGTGGATCCGATGGTCTTGCTGAACGGGACGAATCCGGCCCGGGCATCCTGGTAGGGTTCGAGAAACGTCAGATCGTGGTCGGGTCCCGCGACATATCCGTCGAGACTGATACCGACGTAGAGATGAACGCGCCCGCGATCCCCTTTCCCTCGCTTTGTCCGCTGTCTGGTTGCAGCCATGGTGTCCTCTTAATTACTAAATGGTCGTTAAGTAACAACGGGGATACTACATGACCCTTTAGAAACGCACAAGCGGAGGATAAGTTTGCCTATGGCCCGTCCACGCACCGCCTCCGATGAGGACGTCTTTGCCGCCGCTTTTCGTGTCATGCAGGTTGCCCCGCCTTCCGGATTCACGTTGCAGGCAGTGGCCCGCGAAGCCGGTATTACGGCGGGGGCGCTGGTCCAGCGCTTCGGCTCGAAACGTGACTTGCAGATCGCCCTCGCCAAAGGATCACGCGAGTCGACGACCGCGTTCCTCGAGTCGTTGCATAGCAAGTCCGACGACCCGCTCGCAGCGCTTCGTCATTATGCCGACTGCATGGCCAGTCTCGCCGCGTCCCCCGCGGCAATCGTGCGCAACTTCGCCTATCTGCAGGAGGATCTCAGCGACCCGGCACTGCGCGCGGAACTCAAGCGACAGGGGTTAGCAACCCGCCACGTTCTGGAATCGCTGATTCGCTCAGCCGTGCAGCGCGGCGATCTCCAGGCGCGAGCCAATCCGCCGAGAATCGCGCGCGCAATCGAGGCCGGGGTCGGGGGCGCTCTCCTGAGCTGGGCCATCTATCGCGATGGGACCGCGAAGGCCTGGTTGCGAGCTCATCTCGCCGCTGTCGTCGATCCCTGGCGAACACCGTCGCGTCAGGGGAGGCCTGGCAGCTAACGCAGGTGGATCGCGAACCTGCGAATCTCAGTGGCCGAGCACCTTATGCGTGTTCACAGGTTTCATCCAGGGGTCAGGCGTCGCGGGTGCTGGGATAAAGGCGTTTGACTTCCGCGACCGATCCGGCAATGAGGGCCTCCAGTACCTTGGCGTCGAGGTCCGCCAGGCGCTTAAAGTACAGACAAGACTTACCCATCTTGTGTCTCCCGAGCTCGGCGAGGAGCGCGACTTGCTCGGGGTTCTCCGCGGTGATGTAGACAACGAGTTCCCTGCCGCGGACCGCAAAGGCAGCGAGACATGTGTCGCCTGTGTGGCCACTCTCGTATCTATAGGTGTACGAGCCGTAGCCTACGATGCTCGGACCCCACATCCTTGGCTGCTGCTTCGTAACCCGCTTGCACATGGCCATGATGCGCTTGCAATCCGCAAGCTGCTCGGGATTGGCTCTGGACGCGAGGTACTTATCGACGCTCGCGATCGTGGGTTTGGTCTTGGTGTCGGCCATTGGAGTTCCTGAATGAAGCCCGGGAATAGGCTCGTAAAACGCTTGAACTGCAACCAACGTCAACGCGCGGGTTGGCCTACGGCGTATGGGGCTTTCCGTTGAGCCAGACTCGCCCGCCGAGCTCCTCGATGTAATACTGTCGCCACCCTGCGGGTGTCCGGCGCCAGGCCTCGCGATGCCTCTGCGTCGTGAGCGCGGTGTCCACCGTCTCACCATCGCGTCGGCGCAGCGTCCGTGGGATGACCAATCCTCAGGAACACTGAACCCCAGCGCTTATAACGGCATACCAATTGCTCGGCTCTACCTATAGATGCTTTACCACTTCAGAAGAGCGCTCGTTCTCTCCTTGTTAATCGCTGCGTGCCGAGGCGATAGCACTGAGAGCGATCCCCTCGCGCAAGACACGACGTTGGCGCGGCAGGTCGGCATGGCTATGGCTGATTCGCTTGAAGAGCCTGTCATGATGGATCTGGCCGGTACGGATCGGGCGCCGAGTGCCGGAGGCGAGGCACCGCAGGCCGCCCGCCAGGATAGGTCTGACGCTTCAGCAGGCGAATCGAAAGTTTCGGCCAACGCACCGGTTGCCGCGCGTTCTGCTGGGCAAGGCGAATCATCGTCGCCCACATCGTCGGCTTCATCACGAACCGCTGGCTCACGAACCGCCGGCTCACGAACAACCGCGGGCGCTGACCCATCCGCCGGTAGGGTTCTATCGACCGGGGGAGAGCCGCAACGTTCGACCGCTTCTGAGCAGGACTCAGTATCGAGCGATCAAGTTTCACCTGTCGATCAGCGCCCTGCCACGCGCGACGCGCCGGCGCCAACTCCGGCTCCCCGAACTCCGAGCCGGGGCACATCCTCGCGCACTATCCCTGCGGGAACCAACCTCACGCTTACCTCCGATGCGACTATCTGCACCAACACGCACAAGGTTGGTCAGAGCTTTGCGGCAGCGCTCACTCAAGACCTCAAGGCATCCGACGGATCGACCATCGCGTCGGGAGCGCGTGCAGTTCTCGAGATCACACAGCTCAAGCGCAGCGAGGAAGCTGGAGACCCCATAACGATGGGATTCCGCGTTACGTCGGTCGCGCACGCCGGGCGGGTGTACTTCGTGAATGCGCCTGCTCGCTCGGCTTCGATTGCGCGTGTGAGGAACCAACCTCGCACTCCTGACGCGACAAAAGTTGCGGCTGGGGCGGCGTTGGGCGCGGCAGTCGGCCAAGCGGTGGGCAAGGATACAAAGTCCGCGGTGACTGGCGCTGCCGCCGGGGCCGCAGTTGGTGCAGCCGCAGCTGCGGCGTCAGCCACACATGAAGGATGCGTTCCCACTGGCGGGCGCATCAACGCAACAGTCGCCGAGTAGTCCAGCCCTCATTTCCGCGGCCCGAGTGGAGGCGAGTTTGAACGCTGCGCCTCTGGCGCCATCGTCCAGCTGCAACGTTCGTCAGGTAGCAGGGTCGACGAGCACGATTGCGAGGCCGTCATAACCCTTGATACCCACGGTTTGAAGCGCTGTCCCGCTGACGCCTTTTTCAGTACTGAGCAGTTCGACAAAACGACGAACTCCCTGGACGCTCGGATCACTGCTGTCGGCATCAATCACAGCGCCGCCTCTCACCACGTTGTCCACGACGATCAGAGTTCCCGGGCGGGAGAGCTTCAGTGCCCACTCGAAATATGCAGGGATGTTTTGCTTGTCAGCGTCGATGAAGATCAAGTCAAACGGGCCGCGCCGTTCGCTCGAAAGTCGCGGAAGTATTTCCAGCGCGCTTCCGATCCGGATCTCTACAACGTCCTTTAAGCCCGCGCGGGAAACGTTGAGCTGCGCGACCTCTGCATGCTTCGGATCGAGCTCCAACGTGATTAAATGCCCCCCAGCGCGCAGCCCTCTAGCCAGCCAGATCGTGCTGTACCCGCCCAAAGTTCCGATCTCGAGGATTGATTGGGCGCCAACAATCTGCGCCAGTATCTGCAACAACTTGCCCTGGTTTGGCGAGACGCTGATCGCGGGTAATCCCGATTTCCGGCTAACCTCGAGCGCTGACTCCAACCACGGATCGCTGGGGAGCAACCTTTCAGAGAAATACTGATCGACTTCTGTCCATTGATCTTCAGGCATCGTAGCTGAGGAAGTTCGATTTCTGCTGGCTGGCCTTCAAGTTCTGCTGCGCGTTTGCCGGTTGTCAGGCGTCCGCGCGCCCTTGGTGCCGTAGGACGACGTGTGTGGCCTTCTCCGATGCTACGAATTCGACGCAATCGTATCCCAGCGCCCGCAAGTCAACCCCTTCGAACAGCCGTTCTCCTCCGCCGAGCAGGACGGGTGAGATAGCAATGTGGAGTTCATCAATGAGACTCTCGCGAAGATACTGCTGGATGGTGTTCGGCCCACCGCCGATGCGCACGTCCATTCCGCCGGCCGCCTCGCGTGCCCTTTCAAGCGCGTCGCGAATGCCGCCCGTGACGAAATGGAACGTCGTGTCGCCTTCCATCTCGATGGGTGGACGTGCGTGATGCGTCAGTATGAAGACCGGAAAGTGATACGGCGGATTGTCTCCCCACCAGCCTTTCCAGTTCATATCCGTCCAAGGCCCACGAAGGGGACTGAACATGTTCCTCCCGAGAATCCAGGCACCAACATTCTCAAAGCCGCGAGCGGCGAAGGCATCGTCAACCCCGGTCGTGCCGCCGTCCTTCCGGAACAAGGCCCGCTGGAACGTGCGTGTTGGAAATAACCACTGGTGCAGATCCGTTCCGCCGATGCCGAGCGGATTGTTAATGTCTTGATTTGGGCCTGCTCCGTATCCGTCGAGCGAGATGGTGAAGCTCTCAACGCGAACTCGTGTCATCTCACGCCTCCGTTTGGACGCCTAACGCCTTTGTTTAGCTGTAAGCAAGCAAAAACCCATTGCGGTATTCGCCGTGTCCACCGCGACCATGCGCGCCAAGTCCAGCGAGTCGGGCGTTACGCCCTGCTGCTGCTTCGTCATGAGCGCGAGTCGCACCGACCGGTCTGCGTCGGCCCTAGTTAAGAGCTCGCGCCGGAGTGTCTCATCTTGCCGCTCTGCAGTCGCAGTAACGGCCGGAGTGGGCGCTTGGCCACTGGGCTTCGCGCAGGCGAGCATGATATTCCCAGGACAATGCGTCGCAGAGGAGTCACGGAGTCGGAGAGTGCCGACGTTTCAACGACAGTCCCGGAAGGAACGTGCGTCCGATCGAAGGCACGCGCGAATTGCTCCTCGTCAGCAATCTTTTACGCGCAATGCCGCCGTCGTTCTTGCTCATTCGCTCGGCGCAGAAGTGACATCAGATAAACCTTGTTTCCGGATGGAATCAGCAGTTGCGTTCCTCCGGGCAACGCGGCGATTCCGTGCCCGCCGTCCCGGGCGCCCTCGCACCGTTACCACCAGCTGTCCAAATGCTTCCGCCACTGCCCGTCCGCCTCCCGGCGCCAGACGGAAATGTAGGTAAGCCGGAAAACGGTCGGTTCGGCGCCCCCCTGCTGCGCGGTGAGTTCGACCCGTCCGTGATCGGCCGCCAGATCGGCGCTTGTCCCGACATCCACCCGTTCGATCCTAATCGCGTGCGCGAGGATCTTCCGGTCTGGGGAGCGTGTCCAGTACTGCCGAATCGCGTCTCGGCCACGGATGGGGTCGCCCTTCGGCGGGAAGAGGATCGTGCTATCGGTATAGAAGGCCGCGAGGGAGTCCACTTGAGGCGCTGCCCAGCCGCTCGCGCTCGCGCGCACGACGGCCGCAGAATAGGCGCGGCCCCGGGCGTCGAGTTCTGCGCGGAGTCTATCCGCCGAAACCTCCAGCGCCGCAGGGGTCGACGCGCTTTGGTCGCCTTGTACTCGAGTGGCGGCGCAGGCGAATTGGATACTTGCAAGGACGACAACACCAATCGCGGTGCCAAGGGCCCGCCCGCTGACTTCCATGCGCTCTCTCCGGTTCAGTGAATTGGTCGGCGCCTAACGCCCCAGCTAAGCTGCAAAGGAGTCAAATAAAAGTTGCGGCGTAGCCGCAAACACTTCAATAGATCCTTTGTCAGCTTCAGCGTTCGTTAGATGGCTGTGCCGCGATGGCCGCTCCGCGCATCAGCGCAACGCTTTCCAAGTGCTCGTAATTCCGAGGTTGCTCGATGTCCGCGCGTGCGCGGAGGCGGGCCGCGACCCTAGCGTACCCTGAGCGGGATGGTGAGCAGGCGAGTCTGGCCGAGCCTGCGGACTGTAATCTCGGCATCCATCACTCGGTGCGGCGTGAAGAAGAAGTCGTATGTCTCTCCCACGGCGATCGTGAATGTGGACGCGCGCTCGCCCCGCAGGCCGGGGGGCAGATCAGCACCGTCCTTCGCAGCCGGCGTCCATCGCAGGGCAACCGAGTCGCTGCGCAGGACGATGGCGTGCCGATTGTCGCGATGAATGTTCAGGAAGCGCAGACGATACGTCGTGCCGGGACGCAACGTACGCGCGGGTACGTCACGAAGGCCGTTGATCGTCGCCGACGGCACGCCAGCCGTATTGACCTCACCAATCATGAAGAAGAGGTCGCGGTCGGTATCGAAGCGCGCCCCCGGTTCGAGCACGATCATGGGGCCGAACAACCCATAGTGAAGTTGAGCCTCTTCCTCCATGTGGGTGTGATACATGAAGGTGCCGGCGCGCGGTGGAGTGAACGCAACGGTGAAGGAATCGCCGGGCGCCACGAGTGGTGCTCGTCTCGTTCCCGCGCCGCTCCAGCCGGCGACTCCGTCATAGTAGGCGTCCAGCTCCATCCCGTGCCAATGGACACTCGTCGGCTCGGAGAGTCGGTTGACGACCGTGATCTGCGCCCGGCGCCCACGCGTGAGCACGAGCGGAGAGCCGGGAATCTCGACAGAATCGCGTCGCGGATCGCCACCACGGGCCAGCACGAATCCGCGACGCTGCAGCTTGCCGCTGTCGCCGCGCACTTCCTGCGCGAAGAGCCTCATCCGCGCCGCCGCGCCAGTCCTGGGTTCCGGCCGGCGTGCCCCACGCGCGGCGCGAACGTCCATGCTGAGGACGAGCCCGGACATCGACCGCCGGACATGATCCTGCGCGTCGTGTGCGCCGTGCGCGCGCGCACTATCGGGTCGCTCGGGAAACGGAATGATGTGCGAGACGATGTGGCAATGGAACAACCACCGTCCTTCTCGCGTCGGCACGAACTCCATTCTGAACGTCGTGCCAGTGCCCATTTGCTCGGTGACTACGTGCGGTACGGCGTCTGCCGCGAACGTCGTGTCGACCGACCCGCTGCCGCGCGCCAGCACGCGAAAATGGAAACCGTGCAGGTGCATCGGGTGCTCGAGCTGGCCGCCGTTCACCCATCGCCAGCGCACCGTGTCGCCTGCCGCATACGCGAGCCGCTCGGTGTGCGGCCACGACTTGCCATTAACCGCGAGATCGAAAATGTTCGTTTGCTGTGCCTTGGGTTTGGTCGTGTCGGGCAGCACGTCCATCATCGTGATGACGAACACACGCTCCGACGTATCCGGCGGCACACCGGCAGGATCAATGATCAATGCGCCGGTGAGCTGGGCGTCGCGTCCGGTCCTGTTGCCGAACCTTTGTCCCGTCGTGGACGCCCAATAGAGATACGTCCCCGGGGCACCGGCGGCGAACTCGACGACCCTCTTCAGGCCGGCTGGGACAATCACGGAGTCACCACCCGCCGGAAGCCCGTGCAGGACCAGCGTGGAATCGCCCGTTGAGTTAATCACAGTGACACGCACGGTCGTGCCTTGTGCCGCGCGAATGAGCGGACCGGGAATGCGCGGCGCACCGCCTTGCTCGGCGAAGGCCTGTACCGTCAGCGTTGAGTCGACGTCCTCATCGGGCAGCCACCGGGCAGGCCGAGCGTCGAGGAGGACGGTCAGAACCCCGTTCGTCGTTGAGCCGGCAGGAGAACGATTGTCATTCGCGACGGCCAATGCCGCGATGGATTGCCGCTCATAGGGGGCGCTAGCGCTCGAGTCCCGACGCGCGAGCGGCAACAGGGCGAGGGCGAGCAGGAGCGCAAGCCCAGGTAGGCGCGTCCGTCGAAAAGTGGAGGTGAGCATGTCCATGTGTGGTTACCTCAATGCCGTGCTTTGATGCGTGGAGCCATCTAGAAAATATGACTGGGCTGGCCTCCGACTTTACGTGGGTTAGCTCCTCACGTGTGAGTCGGAGTTGCCAGAGCCACCTGCGACGGTCGATCTGTCGCAATACACACGGAGACCAGCCCATTGTCATCGTCTGCAAATGTCGCTGTTTCTGTTTCTGCTGTTGCTGGAGTGCACTCAATCATCTATCTCGGAATGGATGTGCACAAGGAGTCCATCACCATCGCGGTCCTGCCGGCGGGGGCGAAGATGCCGACGCGGGTCGACCGGTTGCCGAACGATCTGCCGAAGTTGAAGAAGTGGCTGGAACGAGTCCGGCGCGACGGCGCAATTCACGCGTGTTACGAGGCGAGCGGCGCGGGGTATGCGCTCCACCGTGCTATGAGGGAGTGGGGTTACGACTGCGAGGTCATCGCTCCCTCGCTCGTTCCGAAGCGGCCTGGTGTACAGCGGAAGCATGACCGGCGAGATGCCGCCGATCTTGCGCGCCTCTATCGGGCGGGAGAGCTCACCGCGGTGCGAATTCCGAGCGAGACCGACGAGAGAGTCCGTGACGTCGTCCGCTGTCGGGAGACGTTCCAGCGAGAGGTCCTGAAGTCACGCCACTACATTCTCAAGTTTCTTGCCCGCCGCGGATTCGTGTTCCGCGAAGGCACCAACTGGTGCGGCCCGCACCTGAAGTGGCTGCTGCATCTCACAACTGACAACAGCCCGCTCGCGCTCCACGACCGTCTGGTGTTCCGGGAGTATCACGCGCTACTGCTCTACAAGCTCGAGCGGCGTGATGAGTTGGATCGTCAGATCGAGCAGCTCGCGCTGCTTCCGAACATTGCGCCGATGGTATCTCGACTGCAGTGCTTCCGCGGCGTCTCGCTTCACTCGGCGACGGTACTCGCAACCGAGATCGTCGACTGGCGGCGATTCGAACGTCCCGCCCAGCTCGCTTGCTATTTAGGTCTGGTATCGAGGGAGGATTCGAGCGGCAACCGCACACGACTCGGCTCTATCACGAAGGCTGGTAACAGTCACTGTCGCCACGTCCTCGTGCAAGCGGCGTGGAGCTACCGTCATCGGCCACACACGAGCGTCGATCTCAGGCGCCGCCAAGAGGGGCAGCCACCAGGCATCATCGTACACTCCTGGAAAGCGCAGCAGCGACTGCATCAGCGCTTCAATCACCTATCCTATCGGAAACGGCCCCAGATCGCTGTCGTCGCGGTCGCCCGCGAGCTCGTCGGTTTTCTGTGGGCCGTGATGCAGGACACACCAGTCGAACATCGAGCAGCATGATCACCTCAGTCGTGGTCCGGCGTGTGGCGTCGAGGCTCGATGGGCGAGCACTCTCGACGGCGTTATGCGGCCCGTGCAGTTATCAGCAGCGGGATCCCCGAGCCTAGAATGAGCCAGCTCCCGACGAATCCAATTCTTGCCGCTCTGCCGGAGCACTTCGGCAATCGGCGCATATCAGCAGGATTAACCGTCGATGCTGCCTCGCGCCCACGTCGTACCGCGACCGACCCAATGCAATGACTTCAACCAACTCTTGACACCAGCCCAGTCATATCAACGCCTTAGTTCAGTTGCAAGCACGCTACCACCGTTGCGGCGAAGCCACATCCGGAAAAGTGCTTGTCAGCTGCAACGTTCGTCAGATGGCACGTGAGTAGAACCAGGACCCGAGGTACTCGCGTCGAAAGGTTTCATTTTGTATCGCACTCTGCGGAAGCCCGAGCTCGTAGGTGGTGCCACTCGTGCACCAGGTAACGTGATCGGCTGCGTCCAGTAAAGTCCGCACTTCGTGGCCGGTGATCACCACCGCCATCCCGTCAGCGGCGAGTGAAGCGAAAGCTTTCGTGAGATCTTCCGCGTCTTTCGGCGCTACGCCTCGATATGGTTCGTCTGCCAGCAAGCAAAGCGGCTTTCGTACGAAGACGGCGGCGAGCTCGGCGCGCCGCCGCTCGCCGCCCGAGAGTTCGAATGGATGTTTGTCGAGGTGCCCGGCGATTCCCATCAACTCGGCCGCGTCGGCAGGGTCTCCGCCGTCGAACTGGCGGCGGATCATCTCGAGCTGGTGGCGCACCGTGAACGCCGTCGACAGCAGATCGTGATCTGGCAGATAGAACAACCCTTTCGCCGCTAGTTCGCGTAGCTGCACGGACAGGTATGCGCGTCCGGCGAACTGAACGGAGCCGCTGTCCGGTGCGATCCAACCGGCGCCGATCTTGAGCAACGTCGACTTCCCGGTACCGTTCCGGCCCAGGAGAACGCGCAGCTGGCCAGGCACCGCTCGTAACGATGCTGACGAGAGGACGCGCCGCCGCCCGAACGATTTCGCAACGCAATCGGCGGTGAGGATCGGCTTCACGCGAGCAGTGCTGCTCCAAGGCGTAGCACGATTTCCCCCAACAGAGCCGGGCCCGCAAAGAAACCCGTGAGGAGGATCGGAGAAACGCCGAGGTTGGCAAGCAACACGCTCTCACGGCGTCGGCGGGTCTCAATCCATCCCAGAGCAACGATCAGAAGTACGACTTCGACGAGGGCGATTGTGGAGAGTCTGAGCGCATCGCTACCAGCGAGAACAAGCGC
>DATLXE010000411.1:0-4230 GCA_035575795.1 Gemmatimonadaceae bacterium | reverse complement strand
CCCAAACGTGGACTCGGTAACGAAGGTGTGACAGCGAACCGGCTCGAACGGCTTGCAGGTTGAATCCGGCTGGGTCTTGTAGTCGCCCGATACGACCCAGACTTCTCCGCCGTGCTCGACGCGTACCTGCGAAGATCCGAGGATGTGTCCGGCGGGATGGAGTGAAACGCGCACGCCGTTGAGCGCGATCGTCTCGCCGTAGGAAAGGGTGGAGATAGCCGCGCCCGGTCCCATCCGTGTGTGCAGAACTCCGGCGCCATCCACGCTGCACAGGTACGACTTGCTCCCCCAGCGGGCGTGATCGCCGTGCGCGTGCGTGATCATCGCGCGGTCGACAGGCAGCCATGGATCGATGTGAAAATTACCCGCCTGACAATAGAGGCCGCGCTCGGTGATGCGCAGCAGCTCGGAGTTACCTATCGGGCCTCTTCCTGTTCGTCGGCGCAGGGAAGCGACAAGGTGAAGCGCGCGCCATCTCCCAGACCGCTTTCCACCGTGAGATCGCCTTTCATCGCGCGAGCGAGATCGCGGCTGATCGCGAGGCCAAGTCCCACGCCACCTTCGCGGTCGGCGAGACCCTCCTTCAGCTGCACGAACGGCTCGAAGATCGACTCGAGCTTTCCGGGCGGGATTCCCTCTCCGCTGTTGGTCACGCTCAGCATCACCCTGTTCTGGAATGTCGAGCACGCGGCGCTAACTCGCCCGCCACGCGGCGTGTACTTGATTGCATTGGATAGCAGGTTAACAAGGATCTGGGTAACCTTGCCTTCATCCGCCCGCGCAATGACGCCGTGCCCGCCCACACTCCCTTCGAACACCAGTCCCTTCTGCGCGAACAGAGGCTCGACCAGTCCGATCGCGTACGCCATCGCTGCGCTGGCATCCATGTCCTCTTCCGCGAAAGTCATGTTGCCTGATCCGACGCGCGAAAAGTTGAGGATTTCAGTAATGAGCAGCGTGAGGTGCTGCTGATTGGTCCGGACACGGGCGAAGTCTGCGCGCTGTTCCTTGGTAACCGGCCCGCGCAGCCCCATGTCGAGTAGCTCGATGTATCCGCCGATGGCGTTGAGCGGAGTGCGCAGCTCGTGGCTCATCGCGCCGAGGAAGGCTGTCTTGGCGCGGTTTGCGGTTTCCGCTCCCTGCTTGAGCGCCACGGTGACGTCATATACCTGCGCATTGTCGAGGGCGAGCGCCCCCCGCTCCGCGAGATCCTCCGCAAGCCGCACCTCGTCCGGAGCGTAGCATGGGCATCCCTCGGCGTTGATGAAGGTCATCGCGCCCAACAGTTTCTTCCGAGCGACGAGCGGCACTGTCAGCAGACACCCGATACCGAGCTTCCGAAGGGTGTGCAGCGTCTCAGCGGTGCCGGCGCTGGCAGCAAGCACAAGCTCGATCTTCTCGGTGATGGAAATCGTTTTCGCCCCTCGGAGCATCGCGGCCGCTCCGAATGGATCGTCCGGGTGTGGCAGCCAGCATCCATCCAGCGATTTGGCAAGAATCTGCTTTTCCGGGTCGGGATGGTATATCCCGTGCCGGCCGATGATTCTGTGCTCGTTGATCACGTCAACGATGCACCACGCGCCAATTCCCGGAAGTGCCAGCTTTGTCAGGGTTACAAGCGTGCTGTTCTGGTCCACGGATTCTGCCAGCAGCCGGCCCGCCTCGGCGAGAAACATGGCGCGCCGTCGCGCGGCTTCAGCATCTTCGGCGAGACCGCGCTCGCGGAGGGCGCTGACCAGCAGACGTTCCGACAGCTGCCGTTGCATCTCCGCAGCTGGATCCGGCGCCGCCGACTCGCGAATCTCGACGCCGAGCGCTTCAGCCTTGCTGCCCTCGGCCATGACCGGCCAGACGCTGCAATGCCAGCTAGGGGCGTGTACGCCGCCTGCGGGAATTTTTTCGTCGAGTATGTTCACGCCCTCCTGGAATGCCCGGTCCAGCATCGCGATGAGAGCAGGTGCCTGTGGCGCGGTCGCGGCGACGCCGAAGCCTCTGCCCGCGCCTTTGTGCCCATCCACGCCGGCCAGCTTGCAAAAGGCCTCATTTGCGTAGGTAAGGCTGTGCGCCGCGCCGTGCGTCACCGCGAAGGCGCGCGGAGCGTGCTGCATGTACCGTCCCAGCGCCGTTTGGACCGAATGCGAGCTGCCGCCGTCCACAGCTGACGTTTTTTTTGGGATCATCCCCTTTTGGCCGGTGCCCGGCGGAGGCCGCCATCCCGAAGACTGGGCACGCCGGTAATTATGCCGTCGTATTCGCTGAGGGCATCGCCAACCACTATCCCTTTCGCAGTGACTTCATACTTCCTGAATTCATGGCTGTGGTCGCTGCCGCGCATCTTGATCACCGCCATGACTCTCTGCAGCTCTCCTTCTATCTCGACGTAGCGCTGGATGATGATTTCATCAGTGATGAAGGAGACCTTTTCCGACGTGAAGGGCGCATCGGGAAAGGGATCGGAGACCTCTGCTGTCATGAAGACCGTGATCCCCGTTGCCGTCAGAGTTCCCACGAGCCGATAAAGCGATTCTCGAAAATCCTCGCGGAACGTCGGGGCGAGAGCGACCTCGAATCCCGATAGGGAGTCGATGACGACGCGCCTCGCGCCGAGACGGGCGACTGCCTCGAGGATTGCTGCGAGCGCTTCATCTACGGAAAGGTCGAGCGGCCGGAGATAAATTATCTCGAGCTTGCCCGCGTCGATCATCTTTTTAAGGCCGGGATTCCGCTTGTTGGCGCGGGCAAGGTACTCCTCCGGGTACTCCTCGAATACAGCGATCACGCCGGATTCCTTGTTGTTCAATCCCGCAACGATAAACTGCGTGGCGACGGTCGACTTGCCGCATCCGGCCGGTCCCGTGAGCATCACCGCATCGCCGGCGATCACTCCGCCGCCGATCATTTCATCGAGCCCCGCAACGCCCGTGGAAAGCCGCTCGCGCTTCTGCATCTTCCGCTGCTGCGTCTGCTCCGGAATGCGCGGGTAAATCTGTAGCCCGGCGTCCGTGATTCTGAAGGTGTGCAATCCCGGCATCGGCGCCCGGCCCCTCGTCTTGATCACCTGTAGCTTGCGGACCACGGAATTCCGATTGGTGTCCTGCGAAAGCCAGATCACGCCGTCGGCGACGGTGAAGAGCGGAGTGCGCTGGTCCTGCTCGGCGTATTCGCCAAGGAGGAAGGACGTGGTCTCCCAGGTCGTGAGGTGGAGGGCGAGACGCTGAACGAACTCGTCGAGGTCGAGAAGTCCCCGGTCCGAAACACCCCTGTGCCCGCCGATCGTTCGAAAGGAATCGACGGCAACGATTCCCGGATTCGCGCGTTCGGTTTCGGCAATGATCCGCTTCAGAACAGCATCCAGATCTCCATCAAGAACTTCGGCGGTCAGGTTGATGAACCTGATCGCCGTTCCGGCCAGATCGGGATCGAAGAAGGTGAACTGTTGCTGATAGCGCAACATTTTCATCGTCGGCTCGCCCAGCACCGTGAAGTAAAGCGCGGGTCGCTCTACAGTGGCATTCGCGAACATTATCTGGTGAGTCAGCGTTGTCTTGCCAGCACCGGGTCCGCCGGCAATGAGATTGAATGAGAACTCCGGCAGGCCACCGCCGAGCACGGCGTCAAAGCCGGGCACCCCGCTGGGAAGACTTTTGACCAACTCCCGCGCCCTCTTCTTCAAGCTTCCTCCCGGACGTTGTTTGAGATGCTTTGCTCCATCAACTTGAGGGCGATGTCGTCGCCGATCAGGCGCTCGAGCAGCTCGACGAGCAGGCCTATCATGACCTCGAATGCTTCAGCGGTGGCCGCGTCTCCATAAGTCTTGATGGCCTTTTCCAAGCCGTCGATGTAGGGCTGTGCCCCCGAGCGCAGCTGAATTTCCCCCAGCGCCGGGTGCCTGGCCTTCGCCTTTGCGAGCGCGCGCGTGATTAGGGCGTGGCATCCGTCAGCACCGAACCACCAGGAGAGCTCCCTGCTCAGGCGGTCGCACGCTGCAGCGGCCGCGGCCGCTGCGGGCCGGGATGGGGCGCGGCCGGTGCGACCACTGCTGATCAGGCGGCGTGCGGTCTCCCGCCCGTTTGCACTCATGTCCGGAAGTTACCTGCCGTGCCGGCGTCGTCAACTTGCGCGCTGGACCGATTTAGTCTCCAGGGTCAGCGGTGAGCTACAGCGTAATAAGGGTACCTCTCCAGTAAGGATTGCTACAGTAAGGTTTTCCCCAATTGAGCAGAGACGGTA
>DATLXE010000410.1:0-5777 GCA_035575795.1 Gemmatimonadaceae bacterium | reverse complement strand
TCCGTGAAGAAAACGCTGCGTGTAGCGTCGCACTTCCATTTTCCCCGAGCGCAGGAAATCCAGCATTTTCCTGACGGCCGCGTCTGTCGCCGGCGCGAACGCAAGCCGGTCGCGGTCGCGGAGCATTCCCTTCTCGGTTCGCTCCCAGGCTTCGCGCAGCAGCTTGGCCTCGAAGCGTGGTCCGCGCGGATCGCCGAGGTGTCGCTCCGGCCTTGCCTGCGGCGGGACCGGCTCGGCGCCGAGCATCAGGCGCACGTGCCGCGCCCCGGAAAGGCGGTCGGCGATGCGGCCGAATCCTTCGGCGTTGAAGTATCCGGTGGCGATGTCCACGTCCGGCGGCTGCGCAAGCGTTGCGGAGAGATGCGCGAGCGCGGCATCGAGCGCGGCGGCGAGTGTGTTGCCGCCGCGGTTGTCAACGAATTCCGGCTTGTGCGGATACGGATTGGGGTTCGTCACAAAATTCTCCACCAGGGTGTCGCGACAATCCCTTCGGCGGCCTGAAAGGTCTCATCCCCGCCGTGCAGCAGCAGTCCGCCAATGGCGCTCTTCTTATACTGCGAGACGAAACCGGCGAGATGCTTCCAGTCATCCCAGGTCGGTCGTGTCGTCGCCTTCACTTCGATGGCCAGTAGCTTCCCGTCGCGCTCCACCACGAAGTCCACTTCGCGGCTCTCTTCATCGCGCCAGTACATGAGAGATGGACGGCTGCCATCGAGCGCTGCCCAGGCGCGCAGGTCACTGTAAATCATTGTCTCCAGGTGAACGCCCTGAGGCTCGGGATTTCCGCTCAGATGAAGGGCGAATCCGGCGTCGTGCCAGTAGTACTTCGGCCGCTTTCTGAGTCGCACCGATCTGCGTGCGGTGAAGGCAGGAAGCTGGAGGAACTGGTAGCTCACGTCCAGCAGATCGAGCCACCGGCGGAGGGTACGCGCGACGAGACCGAGCTCAGCCGCGACCGCCGCGGCATTGACCGGCGTGCCCGTGCGAATCGCAAAGGCCTGCATCGCCCTTCTGAATGACACGAGATCGTCGACGGCGCTGAGCTGTCTGAGATCCCGCTCGAGATAGGTAGTCATGTATCCATCGAACCAGTGCCCGCGCTCGGCGGCATCGAGACGCAGTGCCGGATACGGGAATCCTCCGCGACGGACTGCATCCTTCCAGTCTTCCTTGCTGGTGGAGGTGCTGGCGATATCAGGAATCCAGTCGGCGGCCGGATTCTCGAAGAAACGGGCCCATCTCCCGGTGGCGGCTTCACCGAGCAGCTCGCGCCGGGTCATCGGTTCGAGCGTGACGTATGACGCGCGGCCGGCGAGCGACTCGCTCACCTGATTCATCAGCAGCAGGTTGGCTGACCCAGTGAGGATGAATCGCCCCAAGGTCTGTTGCTGTTCGCGATCGACAGCGGCCTTGACCGCGATCATCAGCTCGGGAACGCGCTGAATTTCATCGATCGCCATGAGGGGCGCGCGGTTGACGAAGCTGGTGGGGTCTCTTTGGGCTTCGGTTCTGGTGGCGACGTCGTCGAGCGTGAAAATCTGGTGTTGGGCGAGCGGGAGCTCCGAGCTGACGAGCCGGCTCTTTCCGGTTTGCCTGGCTCCGGTGAGGACGACGACGGGCATGACGCGGAGCAGGTCGGCGACCCGCGTCGATGCGGCTCTTGGGTGGTAGGCAGCGCTTCTCATGTGGTTGCCGTGCAAACGGTCATAGCGAAGATATGTCCGTAAAACGGCATGACAAGTCCGTAATACGGACATCATATGGCCGTATTACGGTAATATCTCTTATCTTATTGAAACTATTGGAGTTAGATTGCTTGGTTCATTCGCCCGAAGTGGTGCAATGTCGCCGCCAAACGGGCCTCGAAATCCCATCCCGCATGGAACGTTTCAAAGATATGGACCAGGTCCGGCTCTGCCAGACCGTACAAGTGGGCGACGGCGGCATCGATCTCGTGGATGTGGTCTTCCTTCTCATCCTCGCTGAGAGCTGATGGATCAACCCCAAGTCCCGCGCCCCACCGCTCGAAGCGGTCGTCGTTCTGAACCGCGAGTCGCGCGGACAAATCGGCTATCCGGCGCCACTCCCACGAGTCCCGCTCTGGTCGCGGGATCGGAAGCGGATTGAAAACGAAATAGTTGACGTGTGTCTCAACGAACCGTCGCGCATACCAATCAAGCGGAATCGAGGAGAGCACGCCCAACAGGAAGGCTTGATCGGCGTAATCCCCTCGTGGCCACAACAAGTATGGGCAAGTATTCGTAAGCGCGACCTTCGGCGGTATCAGCGCCGCTCTGACCGTCCTCGAATCAGTCGCACGGCTCACGTCACGAAAAACGATTCTGGCGTGATTACACGCCAGCGTCTCAGCGTCATTCAGCCAATGCTCGGAGAATTCGGCGAACGGAGACGAGTATGTCATCGCTGCCCTTTGCCTTTTCTGTTCGAGCGCCGGTTTCACGACTCGCGGATCCGCCC
The DNA here is from genome assembly GCA_035575795.1 of Gemmatimonadaceae bacterium. Lineage (GTDB taxonomy): Bacteria > Gemmatimonadota > Gemmatimonadetes > Gemmatimonadales > Gemmatimonadaceae > UBA4720. The sequence goes on along the minus strand of DATLXE010000410.1, from coordinate 3,299 downwards.
ACCCGTAATACTTGCCGGTGTCCGGCGTCCACAGATCGAACGACTCTCCCTTGTAAGCGGGCCAGAAACCCCGCGGTCGCCGCTCGGATTGAAGGTCCATCACCTTCGCGTCGTTAGTAGCGTCCAATTCGCGATACGGCCGCGCCCGCCATGAGCCTGGATCGTTGTAATCGAGCCGCGGCGAGCGTCGCAATTTCAGGAACACATCCACCGAGGCAGCAGTTGGAAGCAGCGGAAGGGAGCTCGTGTCGTTCCAGGTCCCTATTTCATTGCCCGAAAAAGCCGGCCGCTCCGCGACTCGTCTCGCCGGATTGACGAAGGCGGCGTAGCTCGCGTACGGTCCGTCGAGTGTGACAACTGCTCCCGCCGGTTGAGGGCGGCCCCGCTCGATTGCAGCGAGACCGATCGTGTATTGCGGGTGCACCTCCTCGAACACCCATTGCTGGTTGTTGAGCAGCATCGTGAGATCGACATCGTTTGCATCGCTGAATAACTTCTCTCGAAAGAGTGTCGATCCTTTCGCCGCGAAGGCCGAACGCGGAAGCACCACCCCAATGCGGCCCCCATCCGTCGCGACCAGGGACCAGAACCTCCAACCGAACGCCTTGTAAAGGTCTGCATCGCCGGTCCCCATCCCCGGGAACGGGCCTGACGTCAGAATCGCCCGCAGGCGCTCGGCTTCCTCGACCTCCTGCTCGTAAACACGAACCAGATCGTCGCGATCGCGTCTGAGCAGTGCGACACGCTCGCCCTGCTGCTGGCGGTTGAGACCGCGCAGACCTGGGTCGTGTCGGGCCCAGAAAGCCAGCTGCTCGATCGTCGCCTCCTGCCATGGAGGATTGCCGAGTATTACGTCGAAGCCAGCGCGACTGCGGAGAAAGACCTGCGGGAACGCGGTCGGAAAATGCAACGGCCGCAAGCCTTCGAGTGACTTATCCGCCTTCCTCAGCATCCGGTCGCTGAAAAGGTCGCCGCGTCTGAGATGGGTTGTGACCTGCCGGCCTTCCACCGCCTGCCTCACCTCGTCATCGACGCGGGATGCGGCAAGCACCGTAAACAGCTCCTCGGTTCCCCGAATTTCATCGCGGGCTCGTTCATAAAGCTTCCGTGCTTCTCTCACTTCGGCCGCGGTCGCATCAGCAAGCCGGGCCAGCGTCGCCACGGTCGCGCGGCTGGCCCCGAGCAGCTCGTCCGCGGTTACCGCGAACAGATCATCGGTCTCTCCAGCGAGCAGCTCGCGCGCTTCGTCAAACGTCGCGATTCCGACGAGTGAGTTCCCGACCACGAGGTTCGCATCGAGAAACGACAGCGGCAGGCCGGGAACGAAGGTGTGTATCCAGAGCGAAAGGCGCGCGAGCTCGACCGCGAGCGGATTCAGGTCCACGCCGTGAACGCACCGCCGCGCAATCTGTCGGCGCAACAGCTGCGCATCCTCGATCGGATCTCCACGCCAGTCTTCGCCGAGCGCGTCCGCCGATGTCCGGCGCAGTCTCGCCAGCTCGTCGCGAACGCCGGGAAGCGGGCGCTTCGCGATATAGCCAGAGAGTCCGCGCTCGAGGTGATCCACGGCGGCGACGAGAAAGTGTCCCGACCCCATCGCTATATCGGCGACATGAAAGTCGAAAAAGCTGTCGGCGGCATCGCGCGCGTCGTACATCGCATCGAGCCGTGCCAGATGCTCGACGAGCGCGGGCTCGAGGGCGCGTTCCAGCAGATGCTCGACCGCAAAATCCTTTGTGTAGTAGGCGCCGCTCGCTTTTCGCGCGCCCGACTTGTCGTGCAGGTAAATCTCGCCTTTGCGCACGACTGGCTCCGCCGTCGCCGCCGCCCTTCGTCCACGTCTTCCTGCTCCCGCTGCTCGTCTCGTCGCCGGCACGTATGCATCATTTGCGTCGAGAACGAGGTCCTGCTCGGCGACGCTCAGCTCCTGCTCCAGCAGTCCTTCGTAGATCGTCCCGAATTCACGCACGCCGAGCGCGCGGAAATCCACCGGACCGGGCACTCCTTCGCTGGTGCTGTCGAGGAGTAGTGCCCTCAGCGCCGGCACGAGATCGCTGTCTGCCAGCTCGACATCCGAGAGAGCGCGCGAGGCGGACGATGCACCCGGTCCACTCTCGAACAGTCCGCCATTGTAGGCGGGAACGCGCCAAGCCGGATTGCCTTTGTCGACAGCCTTCCAGAGCTGGGTTATCTCGCTCCAGTAGAAGGCCTCACCGCCGTATTCGGCGCTGCTGGCAAGCTCGGTGATGAGCCGCTGCGCGATGCGCTTGAGCGAATGATCGCGATACGCCTCGCTGCTGTTGTATGGGAGCAGCTCCTTGTCCTCCGCGTAGGCGACGAACAGCAGCCGGAAGAGCGTGAGGAGCGACATCTCGAACGTTTCCTGCAGCCTTTCACGAGTCGCGTTGCGAAAGCCGCGCGCCTTCCAGAGAGTCTTTGCCAGGTCGGGCATGACCTCGTCGTAGATTCTTTCCCTGAGGCGCATACCGAGGTCGGCGGCGAATCGCTTCGAGCTTTCGAGTATGTCCTTGAACGTTCCGCCCGCGGCGAGTGCATCCGCCGACGCGAGCAGCCTGAGGTAGCCTGCCGATTCATTGTCGAGGAGCGCGAGATCGAGCTCGACAAAAGTTTCCGTTCGTCCGCGCCGCGCTGTTCCCACGCCCGGGCGGACCGGATAGACCCGTATGACGGATCCCGCCAAGACGATTACGTATTCGAGATTTTCGGCATCGGCCTTCGACAACGCATAGGAGATCGGCGAGAGCCCGTCGAACCCTTCGTTCGCCGGCTCGATCTGCTCGGGGCGCTCGAGGAAGACTGCCACCGCGGTGCGGGTCCCGCTGATGCGGAGAATCGATGCTGGCCAAGGGGTTCCTTCGATCGTGAATCCGAGGCGGGCGACGAGATCCCGGCCGCGAAGGCCGAGGAGTGCGTTCGAGCGCTCATTTGCCGGATTCCAGTCAGGACGTGCTCTGACTCCGTGCTCCAGCTCGTGCAGGGCGAAGAGCCCCGAGTTCCGCACGCCCGGCAACGCAGTGTCGAGCTGCGGAAGGCGTGTGCGAAGAACGGCATCCGCTCCGTGCCGGTCCTGAGCATCGAGCGCGAGCGAACAGAGCCGTTCGATCTGTGCCCGATTGAGATCCAGCTGGATCGTCCACTCGTCTCCGAAGCGCGTGGCGAGCGACGCTTTGTCGTGGCCGTGAGTCACGACGATGACGACTTGTGTCGCCCGGCGTTGCCGCCGGTTCTCATGCAATTCCCGAAGGCGTGCGTTACCCGGCACCCGATCCGATTCGAAC
>DATLXE010000409.1:0-36642 GCA_035575795.1 Gemmatimonadaceae bacterium | reverse complement strand
CGGCAGCGCGTTCGGAAAGGCCCAGCTCGCGGCCGATAACGCCCTTCCATCGTCGGGAACCGTCCTTGTCACGGTCAACGACACAGACAAGCAGAATGTGATGCCGATCGCGCGGCGGTTTCACGAGTTTGGTTTCCAGCTTTTGGCGACCGCCGGCACGGCGCGATATCTGGAAGCGCACGGTATTCCGGTCACGCAGGTGCTCAAGGTGCACGAGGGACGCCCGAACTGCATGGATCTGCTCGTTAACGGCGAGATTCAGCTACTTATCAACACGCCTCTCGGAAAGGGTGCCCAGCGCGACGATTACACGCTCCGGCAGGGCGCAATCACCCACCGCGTCGCGTACACCACCACTCTCTCGGCGGCCAGCGCCGCCTGCGACGCGATTCTTTCGATGCGCTCCAACCCACCCGCGGTAATGTCGCTCCAGGAATGGCATGCGCTCATTCCGAAAGAGGCGGCCGTTTCATGAGCCCACCGTTCATCCACGAATCCGCGTACGTCGACGCGGGCGCGCAGATCGGCGACGGGACCAAGGTGTGGCACTACTGCCACGTAATGCCGGGAGCTGTCATCGGTGAACGGTGTTCCCTGGGACAGAACGTGGTGGTGATGAACGGCGCCCGCCTTGGCAACAACGTCAAGGTGCAGAACAACGTTTCGATCTATGAGGGTGTCGTGCTCGAGGACGACGTCTTTTGCGGACCGTCAATGGTGTTTACCAATGTGATTAACCCGCGCAGTCACGTTTCCCGCAAGAACGATTATCGGCTAACTCGGGTCCGGAAGGGAGCAACAATTGGCGCAAACGCGACGATCGTTTGCGGTGTGACACTCGGCGAGTATGCATTTGTCGGAGCAGGATCAGTGATTACCCGCGATGTTCCGGACTATGCGCTAATGGTGGGCGTTCCGGGAGCCCAGATAGGGTGGATGTGCCAGTGCGGCGAGCGGTTATCGGTTGAAGACGCGATACTGTGTGCAGCATGCGGAACGCATTACAAAATAATCGGAAATGCCCTGAGGTTAAAACGATAGATGCCCCGCACAAACGGCTTTCGAGTTGCCCTTTCCGGTTGCGGTCGAATCAGCAAGAACCATTTCGAGGCCATCGCAAAGGTTGACGGCCTTAGCCTGGCTGCAGTTTGCGACGTCGATCCGGTCCGCGCTGCCACAGCTGGCCAGGAATGGGGCGTTCCGTATTTCGTCTCGTACGATCGCATGCTGGCTGAGAGCCAAGCCGATGTAGTGGCCATCGCAACGCCTTCCGGTCTTCATCCAATCCAGGGAATCGCCGCTGCGCGCGCAGGTTTGCATGTGGTAACCGAGAAACCGATGGCAATTTCACTCAGCGGCGCTGATGACCTGCAACGGGCATGCGATAGCGCCGGGGTCCACCTCTTCGTTGTAAAGCAGAATAGGCTTAATCCGCCTATCCAATTGCTAAAGCGAGCGGTCGATCGCGGCCGGTTTGGCCGACTCTATATGGCTAACTGCACAGTACATTGGGCGCGACCGCAGGAGTACTACGATCAGGCTCCCTGGCGCGGTACATGGGAGTTAGATGGCGGAGCATTCATGAACCAGGCTTCGCACTACGTCGACCTCGTTCAGTGGTTGATGGGCCCAGTGGAAAGCGTGATGGCCAAGACTGCGACGCTTGCACGGCGGATTGAGACGGAGGACTCGGGCGTGGCGATCCTCAAGTTTTCTTCGGGGGCACTTGGTACGATCGAAGTCACCATGCTCGCGTACCCTCGAAATCTGGAAGGATCGATAACTCTACTCGGCGAAAAGGGCTCCGTGAAAGTCGGGGGGACCGCAGTTAACAAGATCGAGCAATGGCAATTTGCCGAGTACGATGATGACGACAAGCTTGTAGAGGTCGCGGACACCAATCCGCCAAATATCTATGGGCTCGGCCACGAAGGGTATTACCGTAACGTCGTAGCCGTTCTGCGGGGGGAGGCGAGCGCGGACACGGATGGCCGGGCGGGCAGAAAATCTCTGGAGCTCATCCTAGGCATTTACGAGTCAGCCAGGACCGGCCGGGACGTCGCCCTCCCGTTGCGTGCAAGTGTTGCTACCGCATTGACTTAGACCTTGCTTCAAGACATACTTTAGGGCTATACTATGGCCGTTCCTCTACTAGATCTCAGGGCGCAGCACGCCACCATTCGGGACTCCGTCGTCGCGGCGATGATGAAGGTCGTCGACGATCAGGCGTTCATTCTCGGCGAGCCAGTTGAGCGGCTCGAGCGTGCAGTCGCGGAGCTGTCGCACACCAGGCACGCGATCGGATGCGCCAATGGGACTGACGCGATTTTGCTAGCGCTGCGCGCACTCGACATTCGCCCCGGCGATGAAGTCGTGACGACCCCGTTCACGTTTTTCGCGACCGCGGGTGCCATCCACAATGTCGGCGCGAAACCAGTTTTCGCCGACATTGACCCGGACACATTCAACCTCGAGCCGGCTGCGCTCGCAGCGGCGACTACACCGAAGACGAAGGCCGTCATCGCGGTAGATCTATTCGGCCAGATGGCTCCAATCGAGCGGATCGTTGAAGCCGCCGGGGAGCTCCCGGTCATTGAGGACGCCGCACAATCGATCGGTGCCCGCAGGAAAATCGGTGGGAAATGGGTGATGGCAGGCGAGGCGGCTACGATCGGGACCTTCAGCTTCTTCCCGTCCAAGAACCTTGGCGGCTACGGCGACGGCGGCATGATGGTGACGCAGGACGACGCAATCGCCGCGCGTCTTAAACGCCTTCGCGTGCACGGAGGGATGACGACGTACTTTCACGAAGAGGTTGGCTACAATAGCCGGCTCGACGCCTTGCAGGCGGCGGTACTAGCCGCCAAACTCGAGAAGCTGGAGTCCTGGAGTGCAGGGCGCCGCCGGAACGCTGCGCGGTACGATTCCGCTTTCGCTGATCTCGACGGGGTGCGGACGCCCTGCATCGACGCTGCGAACGAGAGCATTTACAACCAGTACACGCTCCGCGTCGCGCGGCGGGACGAGCTCCAGGCGCGCCTCAAGTCGATCGGTATCGGGTCGTCGGTGTACTATCCGCTCTCGTTGCATCTCCAGCCCTGCTTCAGCTACCTGGGCTATCGTGAGGGGGCGTTTCCGGAGAGCGAGCGCGCGAGCCGGGAGGTCATTTCGCTCCCCGTCTTTCCAGAGCTGACGCCCACTCAGCTGGACGAAGTGATCGAAGGCGTCCGGGGATTCTATGGCCGTTGAACGAATGTCAAGTCAGTGAGCAATCAGTGCAACTGAAAGATCAACTCCTCCGAAAAATCGAAGACAGGTCGGCGTGCATTGGGGTCGTCGGTCTGGGTTACGTGGGCTTGCCGCTCGCGCTCGAGTTCGCGAAGGCGGGCTTTCGTGTCATCGGCTACGATGTCAGCCAGCGGGTGATCGACGGCCTGATGGCGGGCGGCTCTCACATCCAGGACGTTCCGGCCGATGAAGTGGCCCGCCTCGTCAAGGCGGGGAAGTTCGAGGCGACGACCGACGAATCGCAGATGCAGGAGATGGATGCGATGTCGATTGCCGTTCCGACACCGTTGGCAAAGACGCGCGACCCCGACATGAGCTACGTACTCGCGGCAGCTGATGCTATCGGGCGCCACTGCCGTCCCGGCGTCGTGATCGTGCTCGAGAGCACCACTTATCCCGGGACGACACGGGAGCTCATGCAGCCGAAGCTGGAAGCCGCTGGGCTCAAGGTCGGCGAAGATGTCTTCCTCGCTTTCAGCCCGGAGCGCGTGGATCCCGGCAACACCCGGTGGAACACCCAGAATACGCCCAAAGTCGTCGGCGGCATCACCGCGAACTGCACCGAGGTAGCGAGCGCGCTTTACCAGACGTGCCTCGACACGATCGTGCCCGTTTCGGGGACCGAGACCGCCGAGCTTGTGAAGCTGCTCGAGAACACGTTCCGGTCGGTGAACATCGGCTTGGTCAATGAGATGGCGATCGTGTGCGACAAGCTCGGAGTCAATGTGTGGGAAGTCATCGACGCCGCATCGACCAAGCCCTTTGGATTCATGAAGTTCACACCGGGTCCCGGAATTGGCGGACACTGCATACCGCTCGACCCGCACTATCTAGCGTGGAAGATGCGCACGCTCAACTACAAGACCCGGTTCATCGACCTCGCCAGCGAGATCAACAGCGAGATGCCCGCAATCGTCGCCAACAAGGTCATGCAGGCGCTCAACGAGGAAAGGAAGTCCGTCAACGGGAGCCGGATCCTCGTTCTCGGCGTCGCGTACAAGAAAGACATCAACGACATGCGTGAGAGCCCCGCGCTCGACGTCATCAGGCTGCTGGAAAAACAGGGAGCGGATGTCTCCTACCACGATCCCTACGTGCCGACGTTCCGTGAGGATGGCCATGAATACTCCAGCGTCAAGCTGACCGACAAGGAAATCGCATCCGCGGATGCAGTCGTCATCGTGACCGACCATTCGTCGGTGGACTACCAGCGCGTGGTCGAGCTGGCCGCGGTCGTGGTAGACACGCGGAATGCAACGGCGCGACTCACGCGCGGGAAGGGGAAGATCGTCGCCTTTGCATCCGCCTCGGCATACGCGACACCCCGTTAGCTACAGATGAACATCACCGTCGTCGGTACTGGGTATGTCGGCCTGGTGGTGGGCGCGTGTCTGGCGGAGACTGGCAACACTGTCTGCTGCGCGGACATCGATCAGGGCAAGATTGACGGACTCCGGAAGAACGTTCTCCCGATCTATGAACCGGGGCTCGAGGCCCTTGTCGAGCGTAACCAACGGGAGGGCAGGCTCTCGTTCACAACGGACATTCCGGCCGCGATCGCGTCGGCCGAGGTGCTCTTCATCGCCGTCGGCACGCCGCCGGGTGAAGATGGATCGGCGGACCTGAAGCACGTCCTTTCCGTCGCTGCGATGGTGGGACGACACATGGCCCGGGAAATGGTGATCGTGACGAAGTCCACGGTTCCCGTTGGCACCGCTGAAAAAGTTTCCGCTGTGGTAAGGAAGGAAGCAGCGTACCCGTTCCACCTGTGCAGTAATCCCGAGTTTCTGAAGGAAGGAGTTGCAGTCGAGGATTTCATGAAGCCAGACCGGGTCGTGCTCGGGGTCGACAGCCAGCACGCCCGCCGCGTCATGACCGACCTCTACGCTCCGTTTGTCCGCACTGGTAAACCGGTCATCCTGATGGACATCGCGTCAGCGGAGATGACCAAGTACGCTGCCAACGGGATGCTGGCCACGCGCATCTCGTTCATGAACGAGATCGCCAACCTTTGCGAGAAGCTTGGGGCAGACATCGACTTTGTTCGACGGGGCATCGGCAGCGACTCGCGCATCGGACCCTCGTTTCTGTTCCCCGGTCCTGGCTACGGCGGATCATGTTTTCCAAAGGACGTGAAGGCGCTCGTCAGGATGGCGGCGGAGTGTGATGTACCGCTCGACGTCCTGAGCGCCGTTGAGCAGGCCAACGAGCGGCAGAAGAGACGGCTCGTTGCAAAGCTGCGTCATGCGCTCAACGGCAAGCTGAAGGGCTGCCACATCGCGCTCTGGGGGCTTGCATTCAAGCCGGGTACCGACGACATGAGAGAGGCTCCGTCGCTGACAATCATTGAGTCGCTTCTGTCTGAAGGGGCGTCTCTCTGCGTGCACGACCCGGTTGCAATGGACCATGCGCGGAACATCGTCGGCAACCGAATCGATTACGCAGGGACTAACTATGAGGCACTTGTCGGCGCCGATGCCCTCGTAATCGTCACCGACTGGAACGAATACCGTCACCCTGACTTCGAGCGCGTGAAGCGGAGCCTGAAGCAGCCGGTGATCGTGGACGGACGCAACTTGTACGACGTCGAGAAGATGCGTGAGCTCGGCGTGCGATATCACTCAATGGGCAGGGCTACGGCATGAACCCGCTTCGGGGGAGATTTTTCCCCACTCGGATATCCGCATATTCGAAACTCGTTGTCGCGGTGCTGATAGCGGGCTCCGCTGCCTGCCGTCCGGCGTTCAACCCGAAGAATTATCCGTCACCGGACAAGCTGTACGCCGTGGCGTTGGCGGAGTATAAGGCTGAGCGCTGGGAAAACGCGGCCAAGGCGTTCGAGCAGCTGACGCTCAGCCTTCCGGCTCGCGACGCGCGGCTGCCGGGCGCTTTTTTCTACCTCGCCAAGGCCCACACCGAGCGCGGCGAGCACCTGCTTGCGGCGACGACCTATAACCGACTCATCGACGCATTTCCCCAGGATACGCTCGTCGATGATGCTCTGTATCTCTCGGGCCGGGCATACCAGCGCGAGTGGAGAAGGCCGCAGCTCGACGCCCAGTACGGTCAGTCCGCTCTCGCCGCCTACACGTCGCTGGTCGCCTCATATCCGGAATCGGCCTTCGCGGTGCGAGCCCGCACGGAGCTGAAAAAGCTGGACGAATGGTTCGCGGAAAAGGACTACGACACCGGCTACATGTACATGAAGAGGAAGGCGTACGACTCCGCCATCATTTACTTCAAGGACGTCATCCGGCTGCACCCGGACGCGGCGAAGACCAGGGATGCCTACCTCCGCTTGCTCGAGGCCTACCGGGCGATCAATTACACCGAAGATGCCCGCGATCTTTGCGACGCGATGCGGAAGGCGTATCCGGGCGATCGCGAGACCACGCGGGCATGCGGTCCCGCTCCCGCCACCCCAACCAGTTAGCGCCGTGCGAATCGGGGTCTACGGCGGGACCTTCGACCCGCCGCACATAGGCCACCTTCTGCTAGCGTGCGATGCGCTGGAGTCGCTCAGGCTTGAACGCGTCACCTTCGTCCCCTCCTCCACGCAGCCGCTCAAGGCCGATTCGCCGGCCCTGGCCTCGGCAGCCGACCGGCTGGAGATGGTCAGACTCGCCACCGCCGGGGATGCGCGCTACACCGTGGAAGGCGCTGAAATCGAGCGGGAGGGGTTATCTTACACGGTCGATACGCTCGAGCTTCTATCGCGCGGAAATCCGGGCGCGGAGCTGTTCCTGCTGATGGGCGAAGATTCCCTTGCGACGTTCGAGCGCTGGCGGTCTCCGGAGCGGATCCGCGAGCTGGCGACGATCGGGGTGATGTCGCGCGGGGACGGAGCCGTAAACGGAGCGCGCAGGGACGGTGTGCTCGACGTCTCGACTCGGCGCGTGGACGTGTCGTCGACCGAGATTCGCGCGAGGGTACGCGGCGGGAAGTCGATCCGCGGTTTCGTGCCCGAGGCGGTGGAGAAGTTCATACAGTCCAGGCGCCTCTACAGGTGAGAGGACCTTCAGGCCGAACGGGGAAGAACGAGGAATGCTAGGAAATCTGCTCAGCGGTGTTTTCGGAACGCGCCATGATCGCGAGCGCAAGCGCGTGCAACCGATTGTCGACCAGATTAACGAGGAGTACGCGCGGCTGCAGACAGTTTCGGAGAATGAGCTGCAGCGCCAGACCGAGAAGTTCCGCGCCCGCATTACCGAAGCCACCGGCGATATCGAGGCGCGCATCGCGGCGCTGAAGGAACGCAAGCGCAACGCCGCCGACCTGACCGAACGGGAAGAGATCGACAACGAGCTTGGCGGCGCTGATGGCAGGGCCGGCGCGGAAGCCGAGCTGCGCCACGCAACTGCCGACGTGCTCGATGAGATTCTGCCCGAGGCTTTTGCGACCGTCCGCGAGGCCTGCCGTCGCCTTCTCGGATCGACCGTCGCGGTCACTGAGCACGATACCGAGTGGAACATGGTGCCGTACGACGTGCAGCTGATGGGTGGCATCCAGCTGCACGAGGGGCGAATCGCCGAGATGGCGACGGGCGAGGGCAAGACCCTTGTCGCCACCCTGCCTCTCTATCTCAACGCTCTGCCCGGCAAGGGATCGCACCTGATCACGGTGAACTCCTATCTCGCCCGGCGCGATTCCCAGTGGATGGGTCACGTCTACCGTTATCTCGGAGTCACGGTCGGCTGCATTGACGACACCGAGCCGGGAACGGCGCAGAGGCGCGCAGCGTACGAGTGCGACATCACTTACGGCACCAACAACGAATTCGGATTCGACTACCTGCGCGACAACATGGTCGTGTCGCTCGAGCAGCGGGCGCAGCGCAGCCATGTCTTCGCAATCGTGGACGAGGTCGACTCAGTACTCATCGACGAGGCGCGGACTCCGCTCATCATATCCGGGCCGGTCGGGAACGAAAGCGACGCAGAGTACGCGTTGCACAATGCGGCGGTCTCGCGGCTCGTGCGGCGGCAGAGCGACATGGTTAATGGTCTCGCCGCAGCCGGTGAGCGCGCGTTCGAAGCGGGCGATGAAGACGAAGCAGCACTTAACCTGTACAAGGCGCAGCTCGGCGGCCCGAAGAACAAGAAGCTCCTCAAGCTGCTGCAGGAGACGGGCGCGAAGCAGCTCGTGCAGAAGATGGAGCTTGCCAACATCGCCGACCGAAGACTCCCCGCCAGCAAGCAGCAATACCGTGACATCGAGAACGACCTGCTCTACGTGCTCGACGAAAAGGGCCACACGGTGCATCTCACAGACTCGGGTGTGGATTTCATGTCTCCCCAGGCGCACGATGAATTCGTGCTGCCCGACCTGTCGCAGGAGGTGCACGCCATCGATCACGATGGCAGCCTGACCGCGGAAGAGAAGCTCTCAGCGCGGAACGAGCTCAACCGCGAGTATGCGGCAAAGAGTGAGCGACTGAACATCGTCCACCAACTCCTGCGCGCGCACGCACTGTTCGAGCGCGACGTCAACTACGTCGTGCAGGAAGGGCAGGTGCTGATCGTCGACGAGTTCACGGGCCGCACGATGCCGGGGCGCCGCTGGTCAGAGGGCCTGCATCAGGCGGTCGAGGCGAAGGAAGGCGTGCAGGTAAAGGGCGAGACGCAGACTCTCGCCACGATCACCATTCAGAACTATTTCCGTCTTTACGAAAAGCTCGCCGGCATGACCGGTACGGCCGAAACGGAAGAGACTGAGTTCCACCAGATCTACAAGCTCGGTGTCTCCGTGATCCCGACGAATCGCGACGTGATTCGCGATGACAGGCAGGACCTCGTATTCAAGACGCGGCGCGAAAAGTACAATGCCATTCTCGAGGAGACACAGCGGCTGCACGCGCTCGGGTACCCGGTGCTGATCGGAACGGTCAGCGTCGACGTGTCGGAAACGCTGGCGCGGACGTTCAAGCGAGCCGGCATTCCGCACAATGTCCTCAACGCCAAGTATCACAAGCAGGAAGCCGAAATCGTTGCCGGCGCTGGCCAGCCGGGTGCGGTAACGATCGCCACCAACATGGCCGGCCGCGGCACGGACATTAAGCTTGGCCCCGGAGTGCTGGAGTCAAAGCCTTCACAGCGCCGGAATGCCGAGAACGAGATGGAGGACGTCCAGGAGATGGGCGGACTGCACATCATCGGCTCCGAGCGGCACGAGGCACGACGCATCGACCGGCAGCTGCGCGGACGTGCCGGCCGTCAGGGCGATCCCGGCGCATCTCAGTTCTTTCTGTCGCTCGAAGATGATCTCATGCGACTCTTTGGCTCCGACCGCATCGCCAAGCTGATGGACAGAATGGGCGCTGAGGAGGGCGAGATGCTCACGCATTCCCTCATCACGCGGTCGATCGAGCAGGCGCAGAAGCGCGTCGAGCTGCAGAACTTCCAGTCGCGCAAGCGGCTCCTCGAGTACGACGATGTGATGAACCAGCAACGCGAGGTTATCTACTCGCTGCGCTCGTTCGCGCTCGAGGGCGGGGAAGAGCTGAAGTCGGAAGCCGAGAAAATGGTGGAGAAGGGAGTCGGCAAGCGGGTCGAGAACATGCTCGCGACCTTTGACAACCGCGAAGAATGGGATTTCGCGCTCGTCCGCCAGGACCTGCTGATGCACTTCATGCTGAACGTCGCGGGTTTCGAGGACGGCGACCTGCCGCAGACTGAGGAAGAGGCCGGGCAGCTCGCGCTCGAAGCGGGACGCACCGCCTTCGCCGACAAACTGGAGAGCCTCGGCGACTACAGCGGTCAGCTGCTCTCGCTGGTGATGCTCCACGTCCTGGACGAGAAGTGGAAGGACCACCTCTACGATCTCGACCAGCTTCGGAACGCGATCGGCTACCGCTCGTGGGGTCAGAAGGACCCGCTCATCGAGTACAAGCACGAAGCGTACACCATGTTCGTGGATCTGATGAGCGACATCCACAACACGTTCACCGAGCGATTCCTGCGCGCGCAGATCACGTTCGAGCAGCCGCAGCTGCCGCCGCCGAGCCGCGACGGGCGCGGTGGAAACGGCGCCGGGACCACGCGCCGGTTCAACGCGCTCGGAGTGCTCGAGGAGATAACGGAGGCCAGCGAGGGGGGAACTGACGAGACGCTCGACATCGGTCCTGCCGAGAGTCCCGGGGGCGGGGCGGCGGTAAGGCCCGAGCCGACGGTGCACGTTGCCGGGCGCTCGGCACCGCTCAGTGCTGCGCGGGCGTCGGGCGGGATGACAGGTGGCGGAGCGGCGGGCGATGCCGACTGGAGCAACGTCGGTCGGAACGACCCATGCCCGTGCGGATCGGGGAAGAAGTTCAAGAAGTGCCACGGGCAGGCGCTGTAGGACCGCCGACAGGAAACGACCTGACGCAGTGAAGCGGACAGCGGCAAGCGGTGCTTCTCAAAGCGGATAACGCGTGCAGTTGCAGTGGTAGTTGCAGTTACTCGGTTACACGCGCCCCCTGCCGGTGCCACACTCAGGCCAGCCACCCGACACTCATCTCGATCCCCAACAGGAAGAGAGAATGCCCCTGACGATACGCGAGCTCCCCGCCACCGAGCGCCCGCGCGAGCGGCTGCGCAGCCACGGCGCGCAAACCCTCAGCTCCAGCGAGCTGCTCGCAATCCTGCTCGGCAGCGGCCGCGGCGGTCGCTCGGCGATCGGGGTGGGCCAGGATGTCCTCGCAAGCTGCCGTGGCTCGCTCCGTCTGCTCGCCGCGCAGCCGGTTGCGACGCTCACCGGTGTCACGGGCGTGGGTACGGCCCGTGCGGCAGGTATTCATGCGGCGCTCGAGCTCGGACGGCGCATGGCCGCTGAGGAACGACAGGAAGGTGCGCCAGTTCGCTGGCCGCGTGACGTGTACGAGATCTTTTCAAAGAGTCTCGAGGATCTCCCGGTCGAGGAATTCCACGTTGCCGTTCTCGATTCGCAGCACAGGCTCGAGCGCGACATCACCATTACCCGCGGCCTGCTAAACTCTTCGCTCGTGCATCCCCGCGAGGTGTTCAGGGAGGCGATCGCGGAGCGGGCGGCGGCGATAATCCTGGTGCACAATCACCCAAGCGGAGACCCGACTCCGTCCGCCGACGACAGGGTAGTCACGGAGCAGCTCGTACAGGCGGGCAAGGTACTCGACATACCCGTGCAGGATCACGTTATTATCGGAAGGGGACGCTACATTAGCTTCGCGGAGGCGGGACTGTTGTGACGGCAGGCGCGTTGAGAGAGATGATTCCCGGCTGGATCGACGACAGCCTTCCCGAGCGACTCGACCGGGACCTGCTCGCGCGCGCCTACCGTTTCAGCCAGCGCGCGCACGAAGGCCAGAAGCGCCTCTCCGGCGAGAACTACGTTTCGCACTGTGTCGAAGTCGCGAAGATTCTCGTTGACCTTCAGCTCGATTCAGTAACCGTCGCCTGCGGCCTCATCCACGATGTCGTCGAGGATACGTCGGTCACCATCGCCGACGTCGAAGGCGAATTCGGCAAGGAGATCGCCGAGATCGTCGACGGGCTCACAAAGATCGGACACCTGCCGCTCAACTCCTCCCAGGAGCGGCAGGTCGAAAACTACCGCAAGCTGCTCCTTTCAATTGCCAAGGACGCGCGCGTAATCCTCATCAAGCTTGCCGACCGGCTGCATAACATGCGCACGCTTGAGTTCCTCCCTGCAGAACGGCAGCGCCGCATCGCGCAGGAGACGCGGGACCTCTATGCGCCGCTCTCGCACCGCTTCGGAATGGCGCGTGTCCGCTGGGAACTCGAGGACCTCGCCTTCAAGCATCTCGAGCCGTCGGAGTACAAGGCGCTTGCGAAAAAAGTTGCCACGAGACGAGCCGAGCGCGAGATGTCGATTTCACAGCTGAAGGAGCCGCTCGAGTCTCACCTGAAGAGGGCCGGCATCGCCAACGTCGAGGTGACAGGGCGTCCCAAGCACCTCTGGTCGATCTACAAGAAGATGAAGAAGTGGGACAAGCCGTACGAGGAGATTTATGATCTTCTTGCAATCCGGGTTTCGGTTAACGGCGTTCCAGACTGCTACCACGCGCTCGGCGTCATCCACGACCAGTTCACGCCGCTGCAGGAGCGCATCAAGGACTACATCGCGCAGCCCAAGTCCAACGGGTATCAGTCACTTCACACGACCGTGTTCGGTCCTGGACGCCAGCTGTTCGAGATCCAGATTCGCACCCGCGAGATGCACCGCACGGCAGAATACGGAATCGCCGCGCACTGGAGGTTCAAGGAGGATTCGCGCAGCGCGGACGAGCTGGATCGCGCCCTGCAATGGTTCAGGCAGGTGCTGGAGCTGCAGCTCGATGCCAAGACTCCGGACGAATTCCTCGAGTTCCTCAAGCTCGATCTGTATCAGGACGAGATCTTCGTCTTTACGCCGACTGGCGATGTAATCCAGCTGCCGAAGGGCGCGACGTCGATAGACTTTGCGTTCGCCGTACACACCGAGGTTGGCGTGCACTGTCAGGGCGCGCGCATCAACGGACGGATTGCGAGTCTCGCCCGTGAGCTGAAAAACTCCGAGACGGTTGAGATTCTCACATCGCCGACGGCAAAGCCGAGCCGCGACTGGCTCGCGCACGTGCGCACCGGCCGCGCCCGTCACAAGATTCGCCAGCGGCTGCGCATCGAGGAGCAGACGACGTCGCTGAAGATCGGCCGCGAGATGCTGGACAGGGAGATCAAGAAGCGCAGGGTGGCGAAACCGGATGACACCGAGCTGCTGCGCGTCGCGAAGGCACTCCACCTTACGGATCTCAACCATCTCATCGCGTCAATCGGTCAGGGTGACCTGAACGCCAGCCAGGTCCTCAGGGAGCTCTACCCGGAGACAGAGGGGGCGCCGGACCCCAAGCCCGGCCCGCTCGACTGGCTCGTAGATCGTGTCCGTGGTGCGCCGAAGGGCGTACGAATCCAGGGTGTGGACGGGATGATGGTCCGCTATGCCCAGTGCTGTCAGCCGGTGCCTGGCGACTCGGTCGTCGGCTACGTAACGCGCGGTCGCGGTGTGAGCATTCACCGCGCCGATTGTCCCAACCTGCTTATGCTCGTCCAGGAACCCGAGCGGCGGCTCGACATTGACTGGAAGGAGCTGGAGGGCGAGAAGTTCATGGTCCGTCTCGCGCTCGAGGCAACTGACCGGCGCGGTCTTTATGCGGACCTCGCGACCGCCGTCTCGGCGACCGGTACCGACATACGCAGCTTCGAGCTGCACAGCACCGATGGCCACGTGTCCGGCGAGCTCGCTGTCGAAGTGGGCAACCTCGCCCACCTGCAGAAAATCCTCAAGGCGGCGCGGCGCGTCAAAGGCGTTACCGAAGTTGCCCGGCGCGAACGCCTATCCAGCGATGTCAGGAATGTCGAAAGCGGCGTTTGATCTTCAGGCTCCGTTCAAGCCCGCTGGTGACCAGCCGCGCGCGATCGAGGAGCTGACGCGCGGACTCGAGCGCGGCGACCGTTTCCAGACCCTGCTCGGTGTGACGGGGTCAGGGAAGACGATGACTGTCGCGAACGTGATCAGGAATTTCGGCCGGCCGACGCTCGTGCTTTCCCACAACAAGACTCTCGCCGCCCAGCTTTATGGCGAGATCAAAAGTTTCTTTCCGCACAACGCCGTCGAGTATTTCATCTCGTACTACGACTACTACCAGCCGGAAGCATACGTCCCGACAACCGACACCTACATTGAGAAGGACGCGTCCATCAACGAGGATATCGACCGCCTGAGACTGCGCGCGACGTCGAGCCTGATGGAACGTAACGATGTCATAATCATTGCGACCGTCTCGGCCATTTACGGGCTCGGCGACCCGCGCAGCTATCGGGAGCAGATGGTGACGCTGACGCGCGGGCAGAAGATTCCCCGCGACGATATCCTGCGCTCGCTGGTTAAGATCCAGTATTCGCGCAACGACATGGGTCTCGAGCGGGGGACGTTCCGCGTGCGCGGCGACACCGTGGAGATCCTGCCAGCGTATGAGGAGCAGGGAGTCCGCGTCGAGATGTGGGGCGACGAGGTCGAGAAGATCAGCAAGATCAATCCGCTTACCGGCGACACGATTGCCGCACTGGGAAAAGCGGCGATCTACCCGGCGAAGCACTTCGTGACGTCGCGCCCGAAGATTGAGCATGCCGTCAGCCTCATTCGTGAAGAGCTGACGCACCGACTGCAGGAGCTGCGCACGACGGGAAAGCTGCTCGAGGCACAGCGCCTCGAGTCGCGCACGAACTTCGACATCGAGATGATGCTCGAGATCGGCACGTGCGCCGGAATCGAGAACTACTCGCGGCATCTTTCCGGACGCGCGATTGGCGAGCGGCCGGCGTGCCTGTTCGACTATTTCCCGGAGGACTTCCTCGTCGTCGTGGACGAGGCGCACGTAACGCTTCCGCAGATCGGTGGGATGTTCAACGGCGACCGCGCGCGCAAGCTGACGCTCGTGGAGTACGGCTTCCGCCTGCCGAGCGCGCTCGATAACCGGCCGCTGATGTTCGACGAGTTCCTGTCGCTGACGCCGCGCGCGCTCAACATCACTGCCACTCCGGGCGAGATCGAGCTCAGGCTGTCGGAGGGGGCCGTGGTGGAACAGATCATCCGCCCCACGGGCCTCGTCGACCCCGAGATCGAGGTGCGCCCCGTGCGCGGACAGGTGGATGACCTGCTGAACGAGATACACATTCGCGAGCGGAAGGGCGAGCGCGTTCTCGTTACGACTCTGACAAAGAGAATGGCTGAGGATCTCGCTGACTACCTCCAGCAGATGGGCGTGCGCGTTCGCTACATGCACGCCGACATCGACGCCATCGAACGCATGGAAATCATCCGCGGCCTGCGGCTTGGCGAGTTCGACGTTCTCATCGGCATCAACCTGCTCCGCGAAGGCCTCGACCTGCCGGAGGTTTCTCTCGTTGCTATACTCGATGCCGATCAGGAAGGATTTCTGCGCAGCGACCGATCGCTCATTCAGACCGTCGGCCGCGCGGCGCGGCATCTCAGCGGGCGCGCGATCTTTTACGCGGACCGGATGACGGGATCGATGGAGCGCTGCATCAGCGAGACGTCCCGCCGGCGCGAGATTCAGACGGCATACAATCTCGAGCACGGCATCACACCGATGAGCGTCGTCAAGAGCACCGACCAGGTGCGCTTCATCACGCGCGTCGCGGACGCGCGAACGGAGCGAGAAGCGCGGGAATCGGAGAAGGGACGCCGCGTGGCCGAGAATACGTCGAGTTACACAGCCAAGGATCTGCCCGCTCTCATCGCCCAGCTCGAGGGACAGATGCGCGATGCGGCCACCGCGCTCGATTTCGAGATGGCGGCGCGGCTTCGCGACCAGTTGTTCGAGCTGAAGGCAAAGGCCGGCAAGCAGGATCCGAAGAGAGGCTCGCTGGCCGCACTGCACGGTCGCTAGATGCCCGCGCACCGCCACATCGTGCCTGTGCGCGCCGACTCGGGTCAGCTCAGGGTGTCCGAATCGGAGCTCGTTGCGTGGGGCGAACATCTCGGGAGATCGTCGGCACCGCCGCTGATCATTACCATCACTGGCGAGCTGGGAGCGGGGAAGACGACGCTGGCAAAAGCGATATGCCGCGGATATGGTGTCGCCGAAGATGTAACCAGCCCCACGTACTCCATCGTGCAGCAGTATTCGTCCGACCGGTCCGTTGTTTATCACATCGACCTATACAGGCTCGAAGTGCCGGAGCAGCTGACCAACATCGGGTGGGACGAAGTTGTCTCGGCGCACGCGCTCATTATTGTCGAGTGGCCGGAGCGAGCGGGCACGCGAATGCCGCGAAATCGTTTGCCGATCGACCTTTCCTACATGCCTGACGATCCGTCAAGCCGGATTCTTTTCGCCGGATGAGCGAAGGATTCACTCTCGCAATCGATGGCGCGACCGGAAATGCCACTGTCGCGCTCCTCGATGCCTCCCGTGTGGTGGCCGAGCGAACCGTCCCCGCACGTGATCCGGCCACGCCTGGCGGCGGAGGGGCGGAGCATCTCATGCCGGCCGTCGCGGACTGCATGAACGAAGCGGGCGTAAAGATGAGCGCCATCGGTCGCGTTGTCTGCGGCGCGGGTCCCGGAAGCTTCACCGGCCTGCGTGTCGCCGCCTCCATCGGCAAAGGGCTGGCTGTCGGTCGCGGCGTCAGGATGTACGCCGTGTCGTCGCTCCTGCTCACGGTTACCGGAAAGATCCCCGCGCTTGCAGAGGGAGACTACACGTCGGTGCTGAGCGCGATGCGTGGCGAATGGTTCGCGGCGGATGTTCAGCTTCGCGATGGTGTCACTCCAACGGTAGGCGCGGCCAGGCGAGTTGCGACTGAGGAGCTCCGCGCCTGGTCCGAGCGGGAAGGGGCGGGCCGGATCATTGGGCCTGGCCAAGAGATGGAAGCGTTTCCGCACGCCCGCGGGATCGCCCCACTCCTCGGTGGCGACGCGCTGCTGGAAGTGGATATCGAGACGTGGGAGCCCGACTACGGCCGCCTTGCCGAAGCGCAGGTGAAGTGGGAAGCGGCGCACGGGCGGGCGCTGTCCCGATGAGGATCGAGCTCGCCCGAACCGCGGATCTGGACAGCGTCGCGGCGATCGAGAAAGCATCGTTCGGCGACCCCTGGCCAAAGGCCGCGTTCAAACGGCTGATTGGCGATCCGTTGGCTATCTTTCTTGTCGGACGGGGCAGCGAGGGCGGGGTCGACGGGTACGTTGTGGCGGTCGCCGTCGCCGGCGAGGGTGAAGTTCTGAACGTTGCTGTGTCGAACGGGGCGCGGCGTACTGGACTCGGAGGGAAGCTGCTTGATGCCGTGCTTCTGGAGCTGCGGGCGCGGAGCGTAACGGCAGCTTTCCTCGAGGTGCGTAATTCCAATTCGTCGGCGCGCGGCTTGTACGAATCCCGCGGGTTCGCGGACGTAGCGCGCCGTCGCGGCTACTACGTCAATCCGGCGGAAGACGCGATCGTGATGCGCGCGGCGCTTGCGCCGCTGTCTCCTGAAGAGAGCCGGAGCGGCAGGGAAAAGTTTGCTGATCTTTGAAATCGTTGGCTTGCGGATCGTCCGCAGCCTTTCCATATCATTCTGGGCGAGCACCGAACCATCGCCAGGAGGAAGCCTGTGAGTCGAAGCGTGAACAAAGTGATCCTGATCGGTAACCTGGGCAACGATCCCGAAGTCCGATCCATTGCCGGCGGAAGCCGCGTCGCCTCCTTCTCGCTGGCGACGAGCCGCTCCTGGAATTCAGCGAACGGCGAGAAGCAGGAAAAGACAGAGTGGCACCGTTGCATCGCCTGGAATACAAAGGGCACGGGACTCGCCGACGTCGTCGAGAAATATTGCAAAAAGGGCGACAAGATTTACGTCGAGGGACGGATCGAGTATCGGCAGTGGCAGGACAAGGAGAACCAGACTCGCTACTCCACCGAGATCAACGTCCGCGAGTTGACGATGCTCGGCGGTGGCCGGAATGCTTCCGGCGGCGGGGGCGGAGACTTCGATGCCGACAGCGCGTCGAGAAACCGGGCACCGGCTGCCGCGGGTGCGAAAGGAGCGAGTGGGTCCGGCGGGGCCGAGTTCGAGGATTTTCCTGGAGCCCTCGAGGACGCCGACGACGATCTCCCCTTCTAACGGCCCCGGAGTCGAGATCGGGCGTTGCCGAGGCAGTTCGAATACTGAAGTTGTGAGCTTTAAGCTGGGCAGTGTTGAGTTTGTGAGCGCTCCTGACGGCGTGACAGACGCCTGGCATGGATGGGCCCCCCGAAAATGTTTTCGGTGGGCCCATCACTTTTTACCTGTCAGCTACATCCCTGAGCTGACTTGCACCGGGCGTGTTAGCTGACTGCTCTCAACTTGTGTGTTTAGAGGGCCCCCCCGGAGCGGATAACTCCTTCCTGGCCCCGGCGTTAGCACCGCCCCAGGACCTTCGGTCCGAAAGCCCGTGACCTTCGGTCCCGAAAGCCCGTCAAGTGGTTGACCGGCTCTAACCCGGTTTTCAACCCTTTGCACCCCACGGAGCTCGCGTGATTGGTCATCTTCGGAAATCGTCAATGAATCCCGTCCGCCACTGCCTGCGTGTGCCGGCGATTGCCCTATTCGGCGGATTCCTCGCCTTCGCCGTGCCCCGGGAGTTCCAGGCGCAGGAGCCGGTCCCTGCGGACACAACACAGGAAGTGGTTCACACGGTAAGAAAGGGCGACACTCTGTGGGATCTCGCGCAAACCTATCTGAAGGACCCCTTCCGCTGGCGTGAGATCTTTCGCCGCAACACTGCCGTTGTGGAGAATCCGCATTGGATTTATCCCGGCGAAGTGATCCGCATCTCGGGCAGTGAAGTGCGGACTGATGCTCTTTCGAGGGCAGACAGCGCCGGACTTGTCGTCTCCACAATCCGCACCCGCCCAGCGGCCCCGGCATCCGAGCTTACCGTGTTCGCATCGCCGCTCAGCCGCGCCGCGGCCACAATCGGCGCCCAGGTCATCGGCCGTTCGCGCGCGCCCGGCGTTCGCCGTGGCGAGGTAGAAGCCGCCCCCTGGGTCGACCGCACCGGTGGGCCAAGGGGCGCCGGGCGAATCTTCGCAAGCGTGGACCGCCCCGGCATTCGCACCAGCATGGCCGACTCACGCTATCAGCTGAACGACCGGCTTTATATCGAGGCTCCGGCCGGACTGCGTCCACGGCTTGGCGACCGCTTCATTTCCTACGTCCTGGGCAAGGAAATCACAGAGGTCGGTCAGCTCGTGATCCCAACCGGCATTGTGCGCGTTGAAGCAGTGAACCCCGGAATGCCGCTGGAGGTGCGGATCGTTCGCCAGTTCGGCGAGATCCGCCTCGAACAGGCGATCCTGCCACTCAACGAGGATTTCTATCCGACGGCGTCGGCGGTTCAGATCGCCAACGGACTTCCCGGCAAGGTGCTCTATGTGCATCGCGAGCCGGTGTTGCCATCGATCCAGTATTACGTCGTGCTGTCACCCACCGCCGGGAGCGGAGTGCGCGTCGGAGACGAGTTCAGCTTCATCGATGAGTCAACGGGCCGCGAGGACGAGCGTCCCGCACCGCCAGTGCGCGCTGCGATCGGGCAGGTTGTGAGAGTCACTCCCTACGCGACGACGGCAATCATCGTCAATCACACCCAGCCGACCGTGCGCGACGATATGACCGTTCGCCTCAGCGCGAGGATGCCCAGATAACGGCAAGGGGCTAAATTACGGGCGATCATGTCAGCGATCGCCCAAGCCACCGCACTGAAGCTTCGCCCGGGAGCCAGTCTCCCGTGAGTCTCTTCCCAATCGCTCTCGATGGGGAGGGCATTTCCGTCGTCGTCGTCGGCGGCGGCGACGTTGGCACCCGCAAGGCTCTCGCGCTTGCCGCGGCGGGCGCGAGAGTGCGCGTTATCAGTCCTGACTTTTCCGCCGAGCTCGAGCGTGCTGGTGCCGGGAATAATAACGTCACGCTCGAGCGCGCCCAATACACTGCCGGAGCCGTCGGAGTAGCGCACCTTGTGGTCGCCGCGACCGATTCCGCGGCGACCAACCGGGCTATTGCCGCCGAAGCGCGCGAGCGGGGAATGCTCGTCAACGTTGTCGATGCACCTGGTGAAGGGAACTTTCAGACGATGGCGACGCACCGGTCCGGCGAGCTAGTGATCGCGGTTTCGGCGGGAAGGGTGCCGGGAGCCGCACGCCGCATTCGCGACGACATCGCATCGAGATTCGACGAACGCTATGCGCGCGCCGTGTCGGCGCTGGGCACGCTCCGCACAGTCTCTCGGGGATCGGACGGCAATGCGTGGAACGAGGCATCGTCGGCGCTGCTCGGCGAGGACTTCTGCGCGTCGGTCGAGAATGGATCCTTTGAAAAGCGGGTAGTCGCGTGGGGTTGATCGTCGCCGGCGTCAGTCACCTTACCGCGCCGATCGAGGTGCGTGAGCGACTCTCCTACCGCGCGCAGGAAGCGAGTAGCGAGCTCGAGCGCCTCCGGTCGAGCGGGGCCATTCGCGAAGGCGCCGTCCTGTCGACGTGCAACCGAACGGAGTTCTACGCTGTCGAGAACGACAGCGACGCTTTCCCGCAGATACTTGCGACGCTGTCGCGCCGGCTTGCCGGCGACGGCACTCCGTTCGTCTACGCGCATCGCGACCGCAAGGCCGCGCGCCACCTGTTCCGCGTGGCCGCCGGGCTCGACTCGATGATCCTTGGCGAGGCACAGGTTCACGGACAGGTAAAGGAAGCGTGGGAAACCTCACGCGCGTTCTCCGGGCCAATACTGAACCGGCTCTTCCAGAGCGCGCTTCTGGCAGGGTCCCGCGCGCGCGAGGAGACCGGGATCGGACGAGGCGCGGCATCGGTGAGCTCGGCAGCCGTCCAGCTTGCGAAGAAAGTGCTTGGCTCGCTCGCCGGACGCCGCGCCATGATCCTCGGCGCGGGCGACGTTGCCGAGATGGCCCTCGAGTGCTTTCTGAAGGAAGGCGTGAAGGTCGCCATCGTCGCCAACCGCACGTTCGACCGCGCCGAGACGCTGGCGGACCGCCACGGCGCGACAGCGATGCACTATGAAGAATGCTGGGCAGCGCTTGCCGTGGTCGACGTGCTGCTGTGCTCGACAGCGTCGCCCGTGCCGATCGTTTCGGTTGAGCGGTTGCGCACGGCAGCGGCGCTGCGCGCCGGGCGTCCGCTCTGTGTGCTCGACATCGCGCTGCCACGCGACGTCGAGGCCGGCGCGGGCGCAATAGAGAACGTTTTTCTTTACGATCTCGACGATCTGCGCGCCGCCGCGGTCGCCAACCTGCAGCGGCGCGAGCAGGACGTCCCTGCCGCCGAGTCGATCATCGCCGGAGAGGTGGAGAAGTTCTGGGACTGGGTCGCCGGGCTCGTCGCGGTTCCGGTCGTGCGCGAGTTTCGCGAGGAGATGGACCGTCTGCGCGCCGCCGAGCTCACCGCCGCAATGCGCCGCATTGGTCCCGTTTCGCCCGAGCAGGCCGAGGGCATTGAGAACTTTTCGCGGGCGCTGATGAACAAGTTTCTTCATGAGCCCAGCGTCCGCTTGCGCGCCGCCGCCGCGAACGGAAGGGGCCTCGGCGTGGTGGATGCCGCTCGCTACCTCTTCGCGCTGGAGAGAGACAAGGCAAACAAAACGGAAGTGGGAGATTGACGAACCGGGTCCTGATTACCGGCGGTGCGGGATTCATTGGGTCGCACGTCGCCGAAAGATTTCTTGATTCAGGATGGTCGGTCACGATTGTGGACGACCTGACTTCGGGGAAACCCGAGAATGTCCCACAGAGCGCGAAATTCCATGAGATGGCCGTGGGATCCCCCGACTTTGCTTCGCTGATCGAGAGCGGGCAGTTCGACGTAATCGCCCACCTGGCAGCGCAGGTTGACGTCAGGCGGAGCGTCGAGGATCCCGTTGCAGACGCGACGACAAACATCCTTGGCACGCTTGCCATCGGGGAAGCGGTTCGCAGGTCCAACCGTCGCACAAGAATTGTGTTTGCGTCGACCGGT
This sequence comes from Gemmatimonadaceae bacterium, assembly GCA_035575795.1. Taxonomy (GTDB): domain Bacteria; phylum Gemmatimonadota; class Gemmatimonadetes; order Gemmatimonadales; family Gemmatimonadaceae; genus UBA4720. Next base: position 14,843 of record DATLXE010000409.1, on the reverse strand, counting down.
GGGGCCGTTTACGGGAACTTCAACAGCCCTCCTGTTGTGGAGACCCTCCCCAAGGATCCAGAATCTCCCTACGCCGTCTCGAAGCTCAGCGCGGAGTTGTACCTCGCCTATTACGGCCGCGTGCATGGCCTCGATTCGGTTTCACTGCGCTTCAGTAACGTCTACGGTCCACGCCAGGACCCGCATGGTGAGGCGGGAGTTGTGGCAATTTTCTGTGGAAGGATCGTCGAGGGCGTTCCGCTCGTCGTATTTGGAGATGGAAGCCAGACGAGGGATTACGTGTATGTTCGCGACGTTGCCAGTGCTGTTTATCTCGCCGCGACGGTGGCCCTGCCTGCGGCGGGCCGGGTGGACGACAGGGCATTCAACATTGGCACGGGCAGGCCCACGACCGTGCTCGAACTCGCCGCAATACTGCAACGCGAGGCAGATGGCGCCGTCGAAATAGAATTTGCGCCGCGCCGGCTGGGGGAGCAGCAGGATTCTTCCGTCGACGCGGGCAAGGCCGAAAAAGTTCTCGGCTGGAAACCGGAGGTTTCTCTCGAACGCGGTCTTGCCGAGTCATTCGGCTGGTTCGCCGAACGGATTACCCGGACGGAAGTTTGAGCCTGGCCCAGGCCGCGATTGATGCATCCCAGGCAATTCCGTCCACACCCCTGGAGCTGGTAACAAGTTCAACCGGCGCGACGAAAGCGGTCCTCGGAATTCTCGTTCTGCTGTCGCTGATCAGCTGGTTCATCATCTTCGCGAAATGGTTCGAGCTCCGACGGGTGTCAGGTCTCACGCAGGATTTCGCGCACCGGTTCGGGGGCGCGCAGACCGTGGATCAGGCCGCCGAGATCGCGCGCCGGACGCGCGGACCGCACGCGGTGATCATGGAGCGCGCGATCAGGTTCATCGAGGAGACCACGCCGGCACTCGCGGGAACGCCCGACCGCGCCGCACGCCTCAGCGGCTCCCAAGTCGAAGCACTTCGTCTCGTACTCGATGCCGAAACGACGTCGGAGCGTGACCGACTGAGTCGCTGGGTTCCCTGGCTCGCCACGATCGGCTCGGTCAGTCCGCTCATCGGTCTCCTCGGTACCGTGCTCGGCGTGATCGAGGCATTTATCGGCATCGCGCAGAAGGGATCGGGGAACATCGGTGCGGTGGCGCCGGGAGTAGCAGAAGCCCTTATCGCGACGGCCGCCGCACTGGCGGTCGCGATTCCCGCTGTATTCGCGTACAACATCTTTGCATCGGGGCTGAACAAGATCGAGGGTGAGCTGGAGAGCTTCGGGTCGGAGCTCATTGCGCTGATGGTGCGCGAGGGAAGGATCTAGTGGCGCGCCGCCGGCGCGGTCCGCAGAGGCTCGCGCTCAACGCCGAGATCAACGTCGTCAGCCTGATCGACGTCATGATGCTGCTCATGATCATCTTCATGATCACCGCGCCGATGATGCAGGGCGGTGTGGACATATCGCTACCGCGCGCCGAGGCGCGGCCGCTCGAGTCCAAGAGCGGCCTCAGCGTTACGGTCGACCGGAACGGCGCCATTTCCGTCGACGATGTAAAGCTCAGCTTCACCGAATTCCGCGCCAGCTTCAAGGCGCTTGCCGAGCGGCGCGGAAAGGGCGGAGTGTACCTTCGCGCCGACGACCGCGTTCCGTATGGCGAGGTGGTGCGTGTGCTCGCCGTGATGCGAGCGAGCGGCGTTGCCGACATCGGGCTCGTCGCGGAGCCGGTCACCGTCAAGTGAGCAGCGTCCGCACCGCGGAGAGGCGATATCTGGCGCCGCTCACGCTGTCCGCGGGTCTGCACGCGGCACTGATTGCGCTCGCCATTTCGTCACTCAGGGAGCCTCGCGCCGCCGCACTGCCGCCGATGTACCGCGTTGAAATAATTGCTGCTCCCGCCGGCGAGCGGGCGATCGGCGAAGTGCGGACTCGCGAGCCCGACCTGAAGAAGCCGGTGACGACGCCGACCGCGGCCCAGGCGACGGTGAAGGAAATGCCGTTGCCCCGCGCCAGCACCGCCCTGAGCACACCTGCGCGCGCAACGCCCAACGAAGACACAACTCCCGCGAAAGCGAAATCGAACGCGCCAAAGGCGGGCGGGGGTCCAATTGGCGGGAAGGGAACCGACGTGGCAACGGTGCGGAGCGAAGGGATCGAGTTTCCCTTCCCAGGGTACCTCAACAACATCGTTCGGCAGATCGCGCTGAACTTCAAGCCACGAAATCCCTCTGTGCGGCTAAAGGCGGAAGTTGCGTTCCTCATTCATCGTGACGGATCGGTGTCGGAGTTCCGTTTCCTGACGCGCTCGGGCGCGTTCGCGTTCGATCTCGAGGCTCAGGGCGCGGTGGAAGCTGCCGCGGCTGCGCGTTCATTCGGGCCACTGCCGGCCGGATTTCGTGACGATGTGCTGCCCGTGGTGTTCAGCTTCGACCCGGAATTCCTGAAGTGATGCGCTGCGCACGGATGCTCCTCGCCACCGTTGCGGTCGGGGCCGCAACGCTGTCCTCCCCCGCCAGGGCCCAGGAGGACACGACGGGAAACCGGCCTCCGCCAGGCGTGCGGCTGGGTCTCAACTACGGTCCGGGCGTCAAGCCCGGGGTCATCATTTTCCCGATCGATGAAACCCCGGGTGATTCGATTCGCGCGATCCTTCAACGCGACCTCGATTACAGCGATCGCATAAACGTCATCGCGCTCAACGACTCATCCCTGCGTGCCCTCGTCCCCGCGGGCGGGAAGCCGATCAACTTCCCGCTCGTTGCAAAGTTCGGCGCCGCCCTTCTCGTTCGCGCCCGGCCGACCGCAACCGGGATCCACGTTACCGCGTACGACGTCGCGGCCGGGGGGAAGGTGTTCGAGGCGGCGGATTTCGCGCTTCCAGCGCGCTCTCGCAATCGAAACTGGCGATTCGCCGTACACGGCATCTCCGACGAGATCGAAAAATGGATTCTCGGAAAGCGGGGCATCGCACAAAGCCGCATTGCGTATGTCAGCAATGGCACGCTCAGGCTCATCGACAGCGACGGGGCCGAATCGCGCGCCGTGACCGCCGGACGTGGAGCGCTATCGCCGGCGTGGTCCCCGACCGGCCGGTCAATCGTTTTCTCCATCCTCGGCAACACCGGCACCCAGATCGCGGAGCTCGACCTGGCGACTGGACGCACGCGCCGAATCGCGCGCACGCCACCGGGACTTAACATCACGCCGGTCTTCCATCCCACGGGAGGCTCGGTCGTGTTTGCGCACGGCTTCGGCGAGGGCGCCGACCTGGTGCTGGCCGATCCGGACTCGGGCGGACTAAGGCGGCTGACTGTCGGCCGCGGCAGCGACAACACGTCGCCGACGTTCAATCCAGACGGCCGGCAGATCGCGTTTACGTCGGGCCGTTCGGGCAGGCCGCAGGTTTATATTATGGATGCTGACGGCACGAACCTTCAGCTGCTCACGGAGTACGATCTGGGTGTCAGGAGCTACCGGACGAGCCCCGATTGGTCGCCCGACGGTCGTGCGATTGCTTACCAGCAGCAGAACGGCGATTTCCAGATCTGGAAGGTGGATCTCCGCGACCGGATTCCGCGCCAGCTGACCAGCGAAGGCGAGAACGAAGATCCTTCGTGGGCGCCGGACGGAAGGCATCTCGTCTTCGCATCGACGCGCGGGGGCACGAAGCAGCTCTGGGTACTCGACACCGAGTCGGGGAGGTTCCGGCAGCTGACGCACGATCGCGGCGCCCGGCTTGCGGCATGGTCGCCGATACTGGGAGCGGCTGAAACGACCAGGACTTCGCAATGAACAAATTCTTTCGATGCGGCTCGCTCGCTGTTCTGCTAAGCGGCTGCTACGCGTCCAACGCGGACCTGCTGAGAGTGCAGAGCGAGGTGAGCGAGCTGCGCGCGAGCGGGATTTCAGCTGACTCCGCGCGGCGGCTCCAGCTCAACGACATCAGCCGCTCACTGCGCGCGCTGACCGATTCGATCTCCGCTCTCAACTCCCGCATCGGCGCCCTCCGCTCGACTTCGGAGACTGAGGTATCCGCGCTCAGGCAGGACATCACGCAGCTCCAGGATCTTGGGGGGCAGAGCGAGCGGCGGCTGCGCGAGATGAGGGCGACGATCGAGGAAACGACACGCCAGCCTGAGATGGCTGCCGAGCCGGGGAGGACCACCGGCACTGCCTCCCCCGCGCCAAGGCCCGGGCCTGCGCAGCTGCTGCAGGTGGGTCGTGAGCAGCTGTTGCGCGGAAGCAACGCCGCGGCGCGGACGGCGTTCGCCGACCTGATGACACGTTATCCCGAATCAGAGTTCGCGCCCGAGGCGCTTTTCTATACCGCGCAGGCTTTTGCGGCGGAGGGAAAACCGGCTGCCGCCGATTCATCCTATGCCTCACTGGTCACGCGCTTTCCGTCCTCTCGGCGCATCCCGACTGCGCTGTACAAGCGCGCGCTCCATCTCGGGTCGGCCGGCAAACGCACGGAATCGCGCCAGTTGCTTCAGGATCTGGTGCGGCGCTTCCCCCGCTCCGACGAAGCCGCGCTCGCTGAAGAGCGCCTCCAGTCGACGCGCTAGGGAACAGGCTGCCGGATGCCGAAAATCCCGAATCAGGAGATGCCCTTTCTCGACCATCTGGACGAGCTGCGCCGGAGGCTCTTCTGGATCGTGGGATCGGTCGTGCTAGGCATCATCCTTGGTTTCTTCCTGCTCTCGCATCTCGACATCATCAGGGTGTTGCAGCGGCCGATACTGCCGTATCTGAACGGAAAGACTCTCATCTATACGCACCCCGGTACCTCGTTCCGCATTCTCCTCAATGCGTCGCTGGTGCTGGGAATTCTTCTCGCGCTCCCGGTGATCGCTGGCCAGGTCTGGGGTTTCCTGTCGCCGGCTCTCTACAAGCACGAGAAGAAAGTCATCATCCCGGTCATTGCCGGAATGGTGGTGCTGTTTCTCGCCGGCGTTTCGCTCAGCTTTTTCGTGGTTCTTCCGCTGACGCTGAAATTCCTGATGGGGCTCGAGTCGACATCGCTGACGCCGATGATTTCCGCCTCGGAGTATTTCAACTTCGCCATCAGCATGTGTCTCGCTTTCGGGCTCGTGTTCGAGGTGCCGATCGCGGTGCTTGCGTTGACGGCTCTCGGCATCGTTACGCCCGCATTCCTTGCGAAGTACCGCCGCCACGCCGTCATCATCTGCGTCATCGTCTCCGCGTTCATCACTCCGGGTGCTGACCCCTACTCGATGTTTGCGCTGGCGATCCCGCTCTACATCCTGTACGAGGTCAGCGTCGTGCTCTCGTTGGTCATCGAGCGCAAGAAGAGGAAGCGTGCCGAGAGGCAGGCAGCGGAAGAGGCTGCCGAGGCACGTGAGGCTGCGCGCGCGGCACCCGCGGCGCCAGCGATACGCGGCCTTTTCGGGATCCTGCTCGCGCTGACCGCCGTCACGGCAACGATGGCGGCGGCGCAGGTACCCGGCCGCGTTCCGATTCCTCCACGCGATGGCATCCGCGTCGTCCGCGACACCACTCCGGCCGACTCGCTGGCAAAGGATTCGACCCGCGTGCGTGAGATCATCAAATGGGCCGAGCCGGATTCGGTGATGCGGGCGCTGATGGCGCGCGCGGGATATTCTGCAACGCGGTATCAGGGGCAAAGAGTCAGGTACGATGCGGCAACGCGGACGCTTTACCTCGTGGGCGATCCGGCGGCGGTTGGCCGGGAGCCGACGATCCTCGTCGGTGACACCATCCTCTACAACGACTCCACGAAACGGGTTCTTGCCCTTGGCGACACCCTCATCCTGCGCGACCCGTCGCAGGGAAATTCGGACGTGGTTGCGCGCGGGCGGATGACGTACAACGTTGAATCGCGCCGTGGATCGGTGACCGACATCAGCACCTCGGTCGAGAGCGGCGAGAAGTGGTACGTGCGCGGCGCGGTTGCATCGTTCGTCAGCGACACCTCGCGCGGGAACCAGACGGCCTTCTACGCCCGCAACGGGACGATCACGAGCTGCGACGACTCGATCCCCGATTATCACTTCAGGGCGAAGCAGATCAAGCTCGTCTCGAAGAACCTGCTCGTGGTACGACCGGCGGTCCTTTACATCGGCGAGGTGCCGGTGATGTGGCTGCCATTCATCTTCCAGGACATGCGATCGGGACGGCGGAGCGGGATACTGACGCCGCGCTTCGGCATCAGCGAGCTCTTTCGCAACAGCCCCAGCTATCGCCGCCACGCCGAAAATCTCGGCTACTACTTCGCATGGAGTGAGTACATGGACGGTCAGATCTCCATGGACTGGCGAAGCGGGTCGCGCCCGACTGACGGTGACCCGGGTTGGGTGCGCTACAACGGCGAATGGCGTTACCGCTGGCTCGACCGATTCCTTACCGGCCGGCTTGCAACGACACACCACTCACAACGCGACGGCACGACCAATACGGCGGTGTCCCTCTTCCACAGCCAGGATTTCTCGCAGTCCACCCATTTCGCGGCGAATCTCAACTACGTCTCGAACACCACGATTCAGCGGCGTACGACATTCGATCCGCGCCAGGTACTCGCTACGATCCGCTCTGACCTGAAGTACGACACGAAGCTAGGGCCGGCCAGCTTCAGCGTCGGCGGGACGCGCACGCAGTACCCGGGGCGCAACGAAGTCGCACAGAACTTTCCGAACCTCAGCATCTCGACGCCGACGCTAAGTCTTCGCCCCTGGCTCGAATGGACGCCGGCGTTCAGCTTCAACAACGACCAGCGTTTCAACATCGACCAGGCTGGAGAATTCGCGTTCCGTTTTCGCGACCGTGGCAACGGCGTTATCGACAGCGTCCCTCTCAAGCGCGACATCCGCAACACCGACGCTCGCTTCAGCACGCCGGTCAAGATCCGCGGCATCTCATGGGAGAACTCGTTCACGTACCGCGATCAGGAGTTCAACGCTCCCGCCTCGATCGTGATCCTCGATCAGAACGACACGTCTAAACGCAGCACGCGCGTCTTCGCGCGTACCTTCAGCACTGAAGTGGACTGGCAGACGAGCTTCAGCCTGCCAAGCTTCCTGCACGGGACGTTCAACCTGTCGCCGCACGCATCGCTCCAGAACGTGGATCCGCACGGCTTCCTTGTCAGGACCGAGCAGAGCGGGGGACGCTTCGTGCGGCAGTCCAAACGGCTGGTGTCGGGAATTGGAATGTCACCAACCCTGTTCGCGCTCTTTCCGGGATTCGGACCGGTGACGCGATTCCGCCACTCCCTCACGCCGGTGGTGTCCTACGATTTCGCGCCGCCCGCCAAGGTCAGCAGTGAATTCCTGCGGGCGTTGAATCAAAATCCGTCGAGCTACCTGGGCTCGCTGGCGCAGAACCGGCTTACACTCACGCTCTCGCACGCGCTCGAGGCGAAGCTACGCACCACCGACACCTCGGCGACGGCCGAAGCGACCAAGCTGCGCGTGCTTGCAATGAACTTCACGCCTCTATCCTATGACTTCGAGAGAGCGCGTAAAACGGGCGGCTCCGGATTTGTCACCGACGCGTTCGGGTATGACGTCACCTCGGAGCTGATACCAGGGTTCCGCGCTGGCGTGCAGTATTCTCTTTACCAGGGGAACGTGCTCAGCGACAGCGCGCGCTTCAAACCCTTCCGGGAGCGAATGGACGTGTCGTTCTCGCTGAATGGGCAGTCGGGAGTTTTTGGAGCGCTCAACCGGGTGTTCGGCCGCGCGGTACCGCAGGGCTCGCCACAAATGGAAAGGGTGGAGACGAGCCCGGACGATGCGATGGCGCAGCGCATCGCTTCCACCCCGGTGGCGGGAAGCTATGTCCGCAACCGCCAGTACGCGGTCCCTCAGACCGAAAGCTGGCAGGCCCAGTTCACTTTCAGCTCGCAGCGGCAGCGGCCGCCGACGGGGAACGGAATCATCATTACCGAGGACCCGGCAAGCCGCTGCCTTGGATTTCAGGTGAATCCGCTGCAGTACCAGCAGTGTCTTGAGGCAGAAGGGTTGAACTCGACGGGTACGGTCCCGATCACACGCACGACGGCAGGCGGCCCCTTCATCCAGACCGCGGCGCGCGACAATCTGCAGACGCAAATGAGTTTCAACATCACGCCGAAGTGGTCGGGGCAGTGGGGAACGAATTACGACTTTCAGGCGAAGAAATTCGGCAGCCATTCAGTGACGCTGCAACGGGAGCTGCACGACTGGCGCGCCATATTCGCGTTCAACCAGGCCCCCAATGGCAACTTCGCCTTCAACTTCTTCATTGCCCTCAACGCTCAGCCCGACCTAAAATTCAACTATGACAAGCAGACATACCGCCCGTTGACCCGCTGACGCTTTGACACGGCGGCTCAATATCACGAATGGAGACATCGCGGTGGGCGCGATGCGCGCGGCGGGCGTGACAGGCGAAACAATCCCGTGGCGCGACGTCCTGCACGAAGGTCCGGTCAACGCTTCGCTTCCCCTCGACGAGCTGAGCGAGCAGAGAGCGGGATTCATCGCCGAGCGCGGCTGGGGCGAGTTTGAATATGTGAGACGTCAATTCGCCGAGAGGAACCGCGCGATAACCGAACGCGCGGAAAAAGACGAGGTTGTCCTGTGGTTCGAGGACGATCTCTACGACCAGCTTCAGCTTCTCCAGCTCCTTCATTTTTTTTCCAGCCGAAGGGGCCAGAAGCTGTCGCTCGTGCAGGTGGACGGGCACATCCCTCCGCTGTCGCTGCCTGCAATCCGCGAGCACCAGGGCAAGAGGGCGCCAGTCTCCGGCGCGCAGCTCGAGCTGGGAGCCCATGCGTGGATAGCTTTCGGCTCGAGCGACCCGATGGCCATGGCCAGAATCCTGACAGAGGATACCTCGGCACTGCGGTACCTCGCTCCCGCGCTCGTGAGGTTGATGCAGGAATATCCGGCTGTCGAGCACGGTCTTTCCCGGGTGGAATCCGGGACGTTGACTGCCGTCGAAGCCGGACACGCGACGCCCGTGTCCGCATTCATGGAGGTTGCAAGAAAAGAGGAAAGCATTTTCCTCGGCGATACTATTTTCTACTGCTACCTGGAGCGTCTCAGCGCGGGCGAGCGGCCGCTCGTGACGTGGATGGACGGCGCCCGGTTCGTGGCGCCGAACCCGATGGATCCCGGGACGTTCCACCCCGGCGAGCTTGTAATTACTGATGTCGGGCGCGATGTACTCGCTGGCCGCCTCGACTGGCAGCGCATCAACACAACGGCGCGCTGGATCGGCGGTGTGGAGATAAAGCCCGGCGAAGGCGGATGGCGGTGGGATCGATCCGGGCGCGCCCTGGTTCAGGTCACGAGCGGTCCAGGTGGCAAAGGCGCCGGGAAAAGCGGGATAGCGAAGAAGGGTCCGCGCGGGGGTCCGCGTTGAGCAGTGATCTCGTCATCGACGGAAATTCGCTGACGATCGACGATGCGCATGCTGTCGCGGTGGGTCGGCGCCGCGTCAGCCTGTCAAAGAAAGCGCGGAAGAGGATGGAGCGGACGCGCGGCGTAGTAGCGGACATCGTCGGCCGCAACGAGGTGGTGTACGGAGTGACGACGGGATTCGGAAAGCTGTCCGAAGTCGCAATTCCTCACGACCGTCTCGCAGAGCTGCAGGTCAACCTGGTGCGCAGCCACGCTGCCGGAGTCGGCGAACGTCTCCCCGAGCGCGAGGTGAGAGCGATGATGCTTCTCCGCGCCAACGTCATTGCCAAGGGTTTTTCCGGCGCACGGCCGGAGCTCGTGGACCTGCTGCTCGCGATGCTCAACGCGGATGTGTTCGCGCCGATTCCGGGACAGGGCAGCGTCGGAGCCAGCGGTGATCTCGCGCCCCTCGCGCACCTGGCGCTCGGACTCATCGGGGAGGGGACGCTGCTCAAGGGTGAACGCGAAGTGCCGGCCGCCCACCTCCTTCGCGAAATCGGCGCGGCGCCTGTCGTGCTCGCGCCGAAGGAAGGGATCACGCTGATCAACGGCACGCAGTGCCACACCGGCATCGCGCTGATCGCCGTCGTGAAGGCACGCGCGCTGTGGCAGACGGCGCACGCGGCGGGCGCAATGTCGCTCGAGGCGCTGCTCGGCACCCCCGTTGCCTTCGACGAGCGCATTCACCAAGCGCGTGGCCACGCCGGACAGGAGACCTCGGCGGCGCTGCTGCGTGACTTGCTCAAGGGTAGCGAGCTCCGCGAGTCGCACCGCCACGGCGACCCGCGCGTGCAGGACCCGTACTGTTTGCGCTGCATGCCGCAGGTTCACGGTCCGGTGCTCGATGCGCTCGAATGGATCGAGGCCGCCGTGACACGCGAGCTAAACGCCGCGACCGACAACCCTCTCGTATTCGAAAACGGCGAGACACTGAGCGGAGGAAACTTTCACGGTCTCACGATCGCGATGGCGCTCGATTTTCTGGCGATCATCATGACCCACATGGCGACGATCTCGGAGAGGAGAATCGATCGCCTGGTGAATCCCGATCTCAACCAGGGCCTGCCGCCCTTTCTGTCGCCGGACGCGGGAGTCAACTCGGGATTCATGATGGCCCAGGTCACCGCCGCCGCGCTCGCCAGTGAGTGCAAGGTGCTTTCTCATCCGGCGAGCGTCGACACGATTCCCACCGACGGCAATAAGGAAGATGTTGTGCCAATGGCGATGGGTGCCGCGTGGAAGGCGCGCCGCGTGCTGGCGAACCTCGAGAGCGTACTCGCCATCGAGCTGATGTGCGGCGCGCAGGGAATCGACTTTCGCGCACCGCTTGCACCCGGGAAGGGAGTTCGCACCGCTCATAAACGCGTGCGCGCCGTTGTACCGCGACTCGTTGAGGACCGCGTCCTGAGCGATGACATTCGGGCTCTCGCCGATGCCGTGGCCGATCGGCGTTTCGCGGACATCGGAAAGTGACGTCCCGCGGCCCCGTGCGCGCCGCGCGCGGAACCGCGCTCACGTGCAAGGGATGGCACCAGGAGGCCGCCCTCCGCATGCTGATGAACAACCTCGATCCCGAGGTCGCGGAGAATCCGGCCGAGCTCGTCGTGTACGGCGGCACCGGGAAAGCGGCCCGCAACTGGAAGTGCTTCGACGCGATCGTGCGCGAGCTCACCCAGCTCGCGGATGACGAAACGCTTCTCATTCAGAGCGGAAAGCCGGTTGGCGTTTTCCGCACGCACCGCGGCGCGCCCCGCGTCCTGATCGCCAACAGCAACCTCGTCGGCCGCTGGGCAACGTGGGATCACTTCCGCGAGCTGGAGAAAAAGGGCCTGATGATGTACGGCCAGATGACGGCCGGCTCGTGGATTTACATCGGCTCGCAGGGAATCGTGCAGGGCACCTACGAGACGCTCGGCTCGGTTGCGCGGCGCCACTTCGCCGGAAGCCTGCGCGGGAAATTTCTGCTCACTGCCGGTCTCGGCGGAATGGGCGGCGCCCAGCCGCTTGCGGCAACGATGCAGGGACTCGCCGCGCTGGTTGTCGAAGTGGACGACACGCGGATCGAGAAGCGCCTCGCCACCCGCTATCTGGACCGGCGCGCGCGAAGTCTCGACGAAGCGCTGGACATCATTTCGGCGGGAGTCAAGTCGGGCGAAGCAGTATCGGTCGGACTGCTCGGCAACGCCGCCGACGTGCTGCCGGAAATGGTTGCGCGCGGCATCAATCCCGATATCCTCACCGACCAGACCAGCGCGCACGACATGCTGAACGGTTACGTGCCCGCTGGAATGTCGCTCGCCGACGCACTCACCCTGCGGGAGTCCGACCCCGGCGAATACGTGCGCAGGTCGACGCAGTCGGCCGTTGCACACGTTAAGGCGATGCTGGAAATGAAGCGGCGCGGAGCCGTCGCATTTGATTATGGCAACAACATCCGCACCGTGGCGTTCGACGCCGGACTGCGCGACGCATTCGATATCCCGGGATTCGTCCCCGAATACATCAGGCCGCTCTTCTGCGAAGGCAAAGGGCCATTTCGATGGGTGGCGCTCTCCGGCGACCGGCGCGACATCGCGAGGACCGATGCGCTTGCGAAGGAGTTGTTCCCGGATGACACACATCTCCATCGATGGATCGAGCTCGCCAGCGAAAGAATCGAGTTCCAGGGGCTGCCGGCGCGAATCTGCTGGCTGGGGCAGGGAGACCGTGCGCGGTTCGGGATCGCGATGAACGACCTTGTCGCGTCGGGGGAGCTGAGCGCACCGATCGCGATCGGGCGTGACCATCTCGACACTGGCAGCGTCGCATCCCCCTTTCGCGAGACTGAGGGGATGCGCGATGGAAGCGATGCCGTCGCTGACTGGCCGCTCCTCAACGCGATGCTTAACGTCGCCAGCGGTGCGTCGTGGGTTTCGTTTCATCATGGTGGCGGTGTCGGCATCGGCAACTCGCTGCACGCCGGCCAGGTGATCGTTGCCGACGGAACGCCGGAGATGCGCGCGCGTCTCGAGCGGGTACTCACCAACGATCCGGGCACCGGCGTCGCTCGCCACGCCGATGCCGGCTACCCCGAAGCCGTCGAGACCGCGCGCAACACCGGCATACGGCTTCCCATGTCGGGCTGAAGAATGCTCACCAACGAGTTCAGGCCCTGGCACGTTCCCGTTTTTCTCGCGAAGTACGCGTACCTGACGCTCGCACGCCGGCCGCTGCTCGTCCACTTCGAGGTCACGATGCGCTGCAACGCCCGTTGCGGCTTCTGCGATTACTGGAAGACCGATCCGGCGGCGAAGGCGACGGAACTCAACAGCTTCGCTGACGCCGCGCGCTTCTTCAATCCGATGCTGATCACGTTTACCGGTGGCGAGCCCACCCTGCGACGCGATCTCGAGAGCATCGTCTCGGCGGTGGACGCGGTGGTGAGCACCAAGTACGTCACCCTCATCACGCACGGCGCGATGCTTTCGCCGGAGCGCGCAAAGTCTCTCTGGAAGGCCGGCATCAACCAGTTCAACATCTCCCTCGATTACCTGGACGAGCGGCACGACCTCGCGCGCGGCATCCCCGGACTTTCAGACAAGATCCTGAACACGGTGCCACGAATGCGCGAGCTCGGAATGAACGGCATCAGGTTCAACACCGTGATCAAGCGGGACAACCTCGACCAGCTGATGCCGATCGTGATGCGCGCTCGCGAGCTCGGCTGCGGCGTCAACTTCTCCTGCTATACCGACGCCAAGAACGGCAGTACCGATGGTCTCATCGAACGAGACCAGACGCAACACCTCGAGCAAGTCGTCGCCGAGCTGCTCGCCTACAAGAGAAAAACGCGCGGCGTGATCACCAACTCCGACTGGTACCTGGAGCAGATTCCCCGTTATGTGCGCGGCGAGGTGATGGACGCCTGCCGCTCCGGCATGCGCACCATTCACGTAGACCCGACCGGGCACGTAAAGCGCTGTCCCGACTTCCCGACTGATTTCCACTGGACCGAATTCAGGAAGTACAAGCCAATCGACTGCAACGCGTGCTACTACGCGTGCCGCGGCGAGGCGCAGGCGCCGCTCCGCATTTCGAGAATCAGGGACGTGATGGCGTCACCCGCCTGACGTGAAGGACCTTCTCTTCGTCAATGCGTCGCAGGTGGTGACGTGCGCCGGACCGGCGCGCGCCCGCAAGGGCGGCGAGATGCGCGACATCGGAATTCTGTCGGGCGCCGCTGTCGCGGTGAGCGATGGCCGTATCGCCGTGATTGGCGCCGAGCGCGATATCGCTCCGGCCTATGACGCAGCAACCCGCATCGATTGCAGGGGACGCGTCCTTATGCCCGGACTCGTTGATTCACATACGCATGCCGTGTTCGGCCGACCGCGCTTTGAGGAGCATGAGCTGCGCGCCGAAGGCCACGATTACATGGAGATCGCCAGGCGCGGCGGCGGAATTCATTCCTCCGTTCGTGACTTTCACGGAAGGAGCGCGGAAGAGCTGTTCGATCTCAGCAAGGCTCGCGTCGCGATGCTCGCCTCGTACGGCACCACCACTCTGGAGATCAAATCCGGGTACGGACTCTCGCTCGATGACGAGTTGAAGGCGCTGCGCGTGGTAGACCGCCTGCGGCAGGCGTCGCCACTTCGAATCGTAGCGACCTGGCTGGGTGCCCACGAGATCCCGCTCGAACGCCGGACGAGCGAGGTGACGAGGGCCGAGCACGTGGAGGAGCTCATCGGCACGATGCTACCCGCGGTGGCGGGCCAGGGAATCGCATCGTTTGCCGATGTCTTCTGCGAGCCGGGGGTATTCACGATCGATGAAACGCGGCGCATTCTGGAAGCGTCGCGGCGAGCCGGTCTCGGTTTGAAGCTGCACGCCGACGAGCTCGCGACATCAGGCGGAGCAGAGCTGGCGGCATCGCTCAACGCCGCTTCGGCGGACCATTTGGCCGCAGTGTCTGATGCGGGTGTCGCCGCTCTCGCCGCGTCCGATACGGTCGCGACGCTGCTGCCGGGCACAATGCTCTTCCTCGGCAAGCCACGGCAGGCACCGGCACGGGCGCTGATCGATGCTGGCGCCGCGGTCGCGCTCGCCACCGATTACAATCCCGGCACATCCCCGACGGTCAATTTCCCCTTGATGCTCACGCTTGGCGTGAGACAGCTCCACATGTCCGTCGCCGAGGTCATCAACGCGGCCACGGTCAACGGGGCGGCAGCACTGGGGCTGGCGGGGCAGACGGGGCAGATCGCTCCCGGGTTCGCGGCCGACCTCGCGCTCTTCGACATCCGCGACGTACGGGAGCTGCCCTACTGGTACGGCGCACGTCTCTGCGTCGGATCATGGAGGGCTGGCCGTCCTTGTCACCCCTATGAGCCAGAACTAAGTTGAACGTTCTCTACCCGCCCCTGAACGCGGGTTCATTCATGCC
>DATLXE010000408.1:0-18694 GCA_035575795.1 Gemmatimonadaceae bacterium | reverse complement strand
AGTCTCCATCGAAGTCATCAGTGCAACGAGACTGCCGTCGCTCAGGTCATCGAGGCCCCCGGCAAGGGCGAGTGCAGGACGCAATTCCGCGTTCGCCACCGTCGCCGGAGGCGCGGGCACAACGACTAACGGAACCTCGCCCGGCGCCGCACTGGTCGGAACCTGCGCGACGGAGGCCGGCGAAACACCCGGCACAGTCCGGAGATCATCATCTCCCGAGTTCAGCACCATTACTGTCCCGAGCGCAATCGCGACGCCTGCCGCCGCAAGCCACGCATACGGCCGCGAGCGGCCGGGCAGCGAGGGACGCTCGACAACCGGCACGCCAGCGTACGGCGGGATCGCCCTGACAATTCGCTGCGTGTCAATGGAAGGCGCAAAAACGGCGGCTCCGTGAACGGTGCGCAACACGCGCAGCTCTTCGCGACAGTCGGCGCATGCAGCAACGTGTGCCTCGATGCGCTCGGCCTCGGCGCCCGAAACACCGGCATGAATCAGGTCGGGGAGGCTCTCCCGGATCTCGACCGCTGTGCACTTAGTCATCTTTCAGAAACTCCTTTACCTTCTGTACTGCATTGTGATAGTGAACCCGCGCCGCGCCTTCAGTGCTGTTAACGATCTCAGCAATTTCCCGGTACGACAGCCCCTGCTGAACCCGCAGCGTGAACACCTCCCGCTGTGTCGGTGAGAGCCCGGAGAGTGCACGTCTCACCCTCTCCTGCACCTCTTCCGCGATCAGCGTGTCGAGCGCTCCGTACTCTGTCGCCTGGTCGGAATCGTCCAGCGAAACCGTGTCCTTTTCCCGCTTCTCCGCCCTGCGCCGATCCAGCATCAGGCGCCGCTCTATGGTGAAGAGCCACGTCCTGAGCGAGCTGTCGCCGCGAAACGAATCCAGCGAGGCAAACGCCCTCACGAACGTGTCCTGAACGAGCTCCTCGATCCCGTCGCGCTCACCGGAACTTGCCGCAAAGCGGGCCAGCGCGTCGGAATGCCTTCCCACCAGCCGCGTCGCCGCCCGCCCATCGCCCGCCTTCCAGCGGTCAATCAACTCCATGTCGGTCTCTTCGAAGTCGTTAGCCGAGTTGGCCGTCATGAAGCCTCAACAGGTAGACGCCCGCGCCGGGCTCTCGTTAAGGCCAATTGACCCCCCTGTTTCCGCCTCATAGCTTCGCGCTCACGCACAAAGGTACCGTAAGCCCGAGGCCTGATGAATTCTGGCAGACCCGCGTCCATTTCCCACCGGGGAGCGCACGACTCACTCCCGGAAAACTCGATTGCCGCGTTCAACAGGGCGATCGCGCTTGGCGCTGCGGCGATCGAGCTTGACGTGCACGCTACACGGGACGGGGTGCTGGTGGTGCACCACGACGCGGTGCTCAAGCCGGCGGCTGGGCGTGCCGAGCCGGCGCGAAGAATCGCGGATCTCGCGGGCGCGGACCTCGACGATTACCTGCTCGCCGACGGTAGGCGTCCGCCGACCCTTAACGAGGCGCTCGCGGAGATCGGAACCCGCGCGTTCGTGTACGTCGAGATCAAGGCGGAGAGCATCGAGCCGCTCGTCGTGCGCGCGCTCCGTGAATCCGCCTGTCTCGCCGCGATCCATTCTTTCGACCACCGCATCGCGCAGCGCGTCAAGCAGCTGATGCCAGCGATGCGCACGGGCGTGCTGCAGGTCGCGCGGCCCCTCGATCCGGTCGCGGCCGCGCTCGCGGCGGGCGCGGACGACCTGTGGCAGCACACGGATTACATCGATGAGGAACTGGTCGTGCGGGCGCACGATGCTGGATTGAGCGTCATTGCGTGGACGGTAAACGACCCTGCGCGATGGGAGGAGCTTGGAGACATCGGCGTTGACGGCATCTGCACCGACCTCATCGGTAAGCTTGCCGAGCGCGGCGCGGGCCCCCGGTGACGGCTACCTTAATTTCCGCGCAACGATTCTAAACTGAGGAAGATCTCCATCATGCGTTCAATCCTGTTTGTGCTTCTGCTGGCAACCGCGGCGTGCGTGCGCGCTAAGCCCGCAACCGCACCCACCCCTGCTGGCGCTGCGCGAGATTCAACGGCTCGCGGAGACATGGGTCGCGGCTCCACCTCGGCTCCCAACGCGGATCCATTCCCCAGCACCTACGCTGCGTTCCCGTCGCGTCCGACGGTAATCCGGAACGTGAACATCTTCACCGCGGCCGGTCCGCTGATCAGAAATGCTGCATTGCTCATCCAGGGCGGGAAGATCGTCGCTGTCGGTCAGACGGTTGAGGCACCCGCCGATGCGCTCGTCATCGACGGCGCCGGCAAGTACGTCACGCCGGGATTGATCGACACTCACTCGCATCTCGGCGTCTACGCCGCGCCGGGTGGTGGCGCGCTGAGCGACGGCAACGAGGCGACAAATCCTTCGACCCCGTATGTGTGGGCGGAGCACTCAGTGTGGCCGCAGGATCCGCAATTCCCGCGGAACCTCGCCGGCGGCGTGACGACACTGCAGGTGCTCCCGGGCTCGGCAAACCTCATCGGCGGGCGGAGCGTGGTGCTCAAGGTCGTGCCGGGCCGTACGGTTCAGTCGATGAAGTTTCCCGGAGCGAAGTATGGGCTGAAGATGGCGTGCGGCGAAAATCCGAAACGCGTCTACAGCGCACGCGGACCGTCGACGCGGATGGGAAACGTCGCGGGATACAGAAGCGCATGGATCGGCGCCGAGACGTACCGGCGGAAGTGGGATAAGTGGAACAAGGATCACCGTGGCGATGCGCCGGCGCGCGATCTGGGCAACGAGACACTCGCCGAAGTGCTGCGCGGCAACATTCTCGTACACAACCACTGCTACCGCGCCGATGAAATGGCGCAGATGATCGACATATCCCGCGAGTTTGGCTATCGCATTCGTTCGTTCCACCACGGCGTCGAAGCGTACAAGCTCGCCGATGTGCTCGCTCGCGAGGAGATCTCGGGATCGCTGTGGGCTGACTGGGGCAGCTTCAAGATCGAGGCGCTCGACGCGATCAAGGCAAACATCGCGCTGGTTGACCGCGCCGGTGCGCGAGCGATCGTTCATTCCGACGACCCGTCGGGGTCGCAGCGCCTTAACCAGGAAGCCGCGAAGTCGAGGGCAGCGGGCATCGCCGCCGGAATTCCCGTTACCGAAGAACAGGCAATGAGGTGGATTACGATCAATGCCGCCTGGGCGCTCGGACTCGAGGACCGCATCGGATCGATCGAGACGGGCAAGAACGCCGACATCGTCCTCTGGTCCGCGAATCCATTCAGCGTGTACTCGCGTCCGGAGAAAGTGTGGGTGGATGGCGCGCTGCTCTACGACCGGAACGACCGTGCCGAGCAGTGGCGCACGGATTTCGAGCTTGGCTTCGTACCATTCACCCGGAACTGACGCGATGACCAGATTCTGCTTTTTGAGGACAGCGGTCGCGACAGCGGCCTGCATCGTCGCCGCATTGCTACCGGCGTCAATTCTGGCGCAGACGGTCGCCATCACCGGCGGCAAGGTTTATCCCGTCAGCGGCCCCGTCATCGACGGTGGCACGGTGGTGATTTCCAATGGGAAGATCGTCGCTGTCGGCCGCGATGTGGCGATTCCCGCCGGCGCACGTCGCATCGACGCCACCGGCAAGATCGTGACGCCCGGGTTCATCAATTCGTCGACCCAGCTCGGCGTCGTCGAGGTGAGCCAGGTAAATGCCACGCGCGACATGAGTGCGACCGGTAAGGACAACATCTCCGCCGCGTTCACCGTGTGGGAGGGGTTCAACCCGAACTCGGTAATGCTCGCTCCAGCGCGCGAGGAGGGGATCACAAGTTTCGTCATCGTTCCGGCGGGCGGACTCGTCGCCGGACAGGCGGCGCTTGTCGACCTCGTTCCCGGAATGACGTCCGACATGCTCGTGCGCGCGCCGGTTGCAATGGCCGCCCAGATCGGCGACGCGCAGCAGGCTGGCACTGGCTCGCGTGGGGAGCTGATCGTGAAGCTGCGCGAGCTGCTCGAGGACACGCGCTTCTTCATGACGCACCGGCGCGAGTTCGACCGCGCCGACACGCGTCCCTTCCGCGCAAGCCGTCTCGACCTGCAGGCGATGATACCCGTGCTCGAGGGCACGCTCCCCCTGCTCGTAAGCGCCGACCGCGCATCGGACATTGACGCGGCTTTACGCATTGCGCGCGAATACAATCTCAAGCTCATGATCGCGAGCGGGGCCGAGGCGTGGATGCTCGCCGACAAGCTGGCGGCGGCGCGCGTGCCGGTTCTCACTGGAGCAATGAACAACATACCGGGCGGATTCTCCGCGCTCGGCCAACGCCAGGAAAACGCCGGGCTGTTGCGGCGCGCCGGCGTGCAGGTCGCATTGATCGGCAACGCCGGTGGCGGCGACGAGGAGGCGTTCAACGTGCGCAACCTCAAGCAGGAAGCCGGTAACGCGGTTGCCTACGGCATGGCGTGGGAGGATGCGCTGCGCGCGGTGACGCTGACGCCCGCTGAGATCTTCAGAGTATCCGACCGCCTTGGATCGCTTCAGGCGGGCCGCGAGGCCAACGTCGTGGTATGGAGCGGCGATCCGTTCGAGTTCACGACGCGTGTCGAACACGTCTTCGTGCGCGGCCGCGAGTACGACGAGATGACTCGCCAGGAGCTTCTGACCGAGCGGTACAAGGTCCTGCCCAACCGGAAGAACATGCCACGCTAGCCCGCTCAGCCTTGAGAGCGAACAAAGAAAAAGCGGCCCCGATAAGGCGGGCCGCTTTTTCGTTGCGAGTGTGTCAACGACTCAGCTGGGCGATCCCTGGAACGGCTTCTCCCCGCTCCCCGGCGTTGTGCCTGTCGTGGTGCTCGAGGTCGTCGTCGTGACTGAAGCCTCGGCACGGGACGCTGCATTCGCCGCGCGCATCTCCTGGCGCCTCAGCTCAATTTCCGCCTCGAGGCGCCCGGCCTCGACGTCATGGGTGTCGAGCGTCGCGCGGAGGCGGTCAAACGTCGCGGAGTCCAGCTCGGAGCCGCCTTTCTTCGCCCGGAAAACGGCGTAGCCGAGCGCTTCCGCCGCCTTGTCCGCGAGCTGGCGGGTGCGGAACGCCTCGAGCCGGGTCTTCCCGTCGTCAAAGGCATCCTGAGCTGCCTTTCCAGCCCGGTCAAGCTCCTGTTTCAACCTGTCGATCAATGCCATCGTAGTCTCGCCTGAGTAAGTGACTGACCTTTACATACGCAAATCTGCCGCCCGATGTTTCGGGAATCGCTGACCGCCGGGGGCCGGAAAACAAAAAAGCCCCAAGCAGGGGCTTTTTCTCTGGCGCGGGGCGAGCCTACGCTGCGCTTGTCTCGGGGGCCTGATCGGGGTACACGCTCACCTTGTAGCGCGTCTTGCTCTTGTGCTCGAACTTCACGACGCCGTCGATTAGCGAGTAGATCGTGAAATCGGTACCAAGCCCGACGTTGCGTCCCGGGTGCCACCGCGTGCCACACTGCCGCACAATGATATTGCCGGCGATGACTTTCTCTCCGCCGAACTTCTTCACGCCGCGGTACTGCGGGTTGCTGTCGCGACCGTTGCGGGAGGAGCCGACGCCTTTTTTATGTGCCATTACTTCTCTCCCTTCTTGCCGAAGCTGATGTCGTTGATGCGGACCTCGGTGAAGCCCTGCCGGTGCCCCTGCTTCTTCGCGTAGTTCTTGCGACGCTTCATCTTGAACACGACGATCTTGTCGCCAAGGCCCTGCTTCACGATCTCGCCGGTGACGTTCGCGCCCTTGAGTCCGGGAACGCCGACGTGGGTCTTGTCGCCGTCGGAGCCGAGGATGACGTCGCTGAACGTCACCTTGGCGCCCGCGTCACCGGGAAGGCTCGGAATTCTGATTGTCTTGCCGGACTCGGCGCGGTACTGCTTGCCGCCGGTGCGGATGATTGCGTAAGACATGCTATGCGTTGCGGTTAGGTAATATAGGATAGCCTTTCAAGATAGCTGCTGCAGAAGCCTCGGTCAACTCCTCAGGCGATGGCGTACTGCTGCGTTACGTCCCTGCCCTGCGACTTTACGACCAGCTTAAACTCGTCCGGCTTCAATAAAGGGTCGTCGCGAAACTCGAGCGAAAAGTTGGCGCCCTTTTGAAGCTTCTGCACAAGGTCGCGCTCCTGCTCGAGCACGTACATCGCGACATCGGGATGCAGCTTGATCAAGAGGTTGTCGCGTCGCCCCTCGATCGCCATTTTCCGCACCGACCGCTCCATCCGCCGGACGATCGTCTCAGGCGTGAGAACCCGGCCCGTCCCGTTGCACATCTGGCAAGCTTCGGTCGAGCTCTGGTAATGGCTCTGGCGCACGCGCTGCCGCGTCATTTCAATGAGGCCCAGATCGCTCACCGCGAACGCCTTCGTGCGCGCGCGATCACGCGACAGATGCTGGCGCAGCTCCTGGAGCACGCGGTCGCGGTTCGCCTTGGTCTCCATGTCGATGAAATCGCAGACGATGATGCCACCGACGTCGCGGAGCCGCATCTGGCGCGCCACTTCCTGCGCTGCCTCGATGTTCGTCTTGAAGACGGTCTTCTCCGGATCCTTCTTGCCCGTGTAGCGGCCCGAATTCACATCGATCGACACCAGTGCTTCAGTCGGCTCTACGATCAGGTAGCCGCCCGAGGGCAGGTCGCAACGGCGCTTGAAGATGTCGCGGATCTCCGACTCGATGTCTGCCTTGTCGAAGAGGGGCGCCTGATCCTCGTGCAGCCGCACGCGGTCGACGAGATCGGGTGCGATCTCCTTGAGATAGCCGAGGATCTCGTTGAAGACCTGCTTCGAATCGACCGTGAGGCTGTCCACCTTGTCGCTGAACAGGTCGCGGACGAGCCCGCGCGTGAGGCCCGTTTCGCGGTGTACCAGCGCCGGCGCGCGCTGAAAGGTTTTCTTGCGGTTGATCTTCTTCCACTGCGAGATGAGCCCATCGAGCTCGCGCTTCAGGTTCTCCGGCGTCGCGTCCTCGCTGACGGTCCGCACGATCACTCCGCCCGACTTCTCGGGGAGAATCTCCTGCACCTGCTTCTTGAGGCGTTGCCGCTCGGGACCCTGCCCGATCTTCCGGCTGACGCCGACCTTGGAGGAATCGGGGATGTAAACGAGGAAGCGCCCGGCGAGTGATATCTGCGCGGTCACGCGCGGACCCTTGGTGGAAATCGGCTCCTTGGAGATCTGTACCATGATCTCCTGACCCCGTTTCAGCGCATCCTGGATTGGCGGGCCCTTTGCACCCCTCCGTCCGGCGCCACCCCCCGCGCCGCTACCATTGCGTTTCGGTGCGGGCTGCTCTTCCTCCGCCTCGACGTCATCGTCGTCGTCATCCTCATCATCGTCGTCCGCCGCATCGGCAGATTCACGGACCAGGTCCGAGGCATGGAGGAAGGCAGCCTTTTCCGTCCCGATGTCGACGAAGGCGGCCTGAATACCGGGGAGCACTGCCTCGACCCGGCCAAGGTAAATGTCGCCGACCATGCGGCGGTTGTCCGGACGATCGACGAGCAGCTCGACGAGGCGCTCGTCCTCCAGGATCGCGATCCGCGTCTCACGCGGACCAGCGTTGATGAGGATTTCTCTTTTCATTGTCGACCGTCCACTACCCGCGGACGGCGACTCGGCGGCCGAAGAGGTGGCGGTTAAAAAAAGTCCGCGCGGCTGAACAACAGAGCCGCGTTACGATACTTTGGGCACTAAATTTTGAGCGCTCCCAGCCGATGTCTTCGAGACCCGCGAGTCGCGCGGAATCCCCATCGGGTGAGAGCTCGATCCAGTCCGACAATCTAGAGGCGGGCCGAGTGTTTCCGCAACAGTGACAACAACTTACGCGATTCGGGGCAGACTTTGGGTTAGATCGCCCGCCACGTCAGCCACGCCATCGCAAGCAGGTAGGTAAGGCCGGCCTTCCACTCGCCATGCTTCATGTATAGCGCTGAGCTGAAGCCGCCGCCGTCGGGCTCGGTTTCATCGGCGGCCCGCCACGGCGTCGGACGCGGGACAAAGGCCGGCACGTTGGCTGAGTACGTCTCATACGCTTCGGGAAAACGGCCGCTGATGTTCACCCGCTCCCGCTCCATCGTGGGAGCATAAATGAGGGCGAAGAACGCGACCACGAGCAGCAATAGACCCCAGTGGGCGGCGACAGCGAACCCGGCGGCGATCAGGAAGCTCCCGAAATAGAGAGGGTTCCTCGTGTGCGCGTACGGGCCGCTCGTTGCCAGCCGCTCGTTCTTGGAGATGTGGCCCGAGGCCCACCCTCTCACCAGGACACCCACCAGCGCGATGATGCCACCGACGATGAGCGTGAGGACCGTCGGCCGGGCGAAGATCAGGTAGGCGATTCCAAGAATGAATCCGAGCGGAAGGCGCAGCCGCTTGGCGGTCTCCGAGTACGTCAATCAGCCAGTTCCTTGAGCAGGTGCCGCGCGATTACGAGCCGCTGGATCTCGGACGTGCCCTCCCCGATCTCGCAGATTTTCGCGTCCCGCATCATGCGCTCGACCGGATACTCCTTGGTGTAGCCGTACCCGCCGTGAATCTGGATCGCCTTGATCGTCGTCCGCATCGCCAGCTCGGAACAGAACAACTTTGCGATCGCGGCCTGCTTGCCGAATGGCTGCTTGTTCTGCGCCAGCCAGGCGGCGTGAAACATGAGATGCTTGCCGGCCTCGATCTCGGTCGCCATGTCGGCCAGCTGAAACTGAATGCCCTGAAAGTTCGAGATCGCCTGGCCGAACTGTTTCCGCCAGGTCGAGTATTTGAGCGCGTGCTCGAAGGCGCCTTCCGCGATTCCGAGCGACAGCGCCGCCACGCCGACGCGTCCGGAGTCGAGCGTCTTCATGAAGTTGCTGAAGCCTGCCCCCTCTTCACCCAGAAGATTCTCGGCCGGCACCTCGACATCCTGGAAGATCAGCTCGCGCGTATCCGATGCGCGCCAGCCGAGCTTGTCTTCCTTCTTCCCAGCGCGAAACCCGCGCATGTCTTCGAGCGAGGCGTCGTGACCGATGTCGAACGGCTTCGCCTTGTCGAGGTCGCTCGCCTCCTTCGTCACGATAAAGGCGCTGATGCCCTTTGTTCCCTTCCCCGGCTCGGTGACCGCGGTCACGACGAAAATCTCGCCGACACCACCGTGCGTGATAAAGATCTTGCTGCCGTTCAGCACGTAGTGACCGTTCTTGCGCACAGCTGTCGACTGCGTGCTGGCCGCATCACTCCCCGCGCTCGGCTCGGTAAGACCGAACCCGCCAAGCACCTGCCCGCTGGCAAGAGGGGGAACGTAGCGGCGGCGCTGCGCGTCGGTGCCGAAGTTGACGATTGGCGAGGTACCAAGCGTCGTGTGCGCCGAGACGGTGATCGAGTGCGAGGCATCGACCTTTGCGAGCTCGTGGATCACGATCATGTAACTGAGGAGGTCGAGGCCTGATCCGCCAAGCTCTTCGGGCCACGGGATGCCGAGGAGCCCGAGCTCGCTCATCTTCTTTACGTTCGCCCACGGGAACTCGCCCTTTGCATCGAGTTCGGCGGCAACAGGAGCGACCTCGTCGCGCGCAAACTCCCGCACCATGTTCCGGACAGCGAGGTGCTGCTCAGAGAAATAAAGGGAATCTTCCATTCGTTACCGCGCCTCGATGGCGAAGTTTTCCGGGTAGAGCGAAACGCGAACGTAGTTGTCCTTGCGCAGGTACTTGAGCGCGGCCTCGCGGAGCGCCGTCGTCGTCAGCGACGAAATCAGCTTGTCGCCGGCGGGGATTTCCGCAAGCGGCCAGCCGTTCATGTCGAAGCTCGAGATCTGCCCCAGCCAATAGTTGTTCTGCCTGAGTGCCGTTTCGCGCGAGCGGAGCGCGGCTTCCTTCACCTTCACCAGATAGGCGTCAGTGGTTCCGACCGTCTGGAGGGAGTCGATCTGCGCGAACACGGCCCGCGTCAGCTCCTCGAGCTTGTCCGGCGCGGAGCCGAACCCGATCGTGAAGCGGTACGACGGGAACGGGTGCGCGGTTGCCGCAGTGCTCACGCCGACGCCGTACGTACCGCCACGCTCCTCCCGCAGCGTCTCCCTCAGCTTGATGTTCAGGAACTCGGAGAGGGCGTTGAGCTGGTAGCGGTTTCTCCGGTCGAACTCCATCGGCCCCGAGAAGACTATCGCCGTCTTCGACTTTGGCTCGACACCCTTTTTCACGACCCGCTCGACCACACCACGCGGGATGCGCACGCCGTCGTCGCGCCAGCTTTCCCGGCGGCCCGCTGAAGGCAGCGACCCGATCCACTTCTCGACGAGAGGCTTGAGTGAATCCGGCTTGAGGTTGCCGACGAACACGAACGTAAAGTCACCCGCATCGGCAAACCGGTCCTTGTAGAACGCGAAAGACCTCGCGGCGTCGATCTGGTCGAGGATCGCCGTAGTAATCGGGCGCTTCCTGTATGCGTGCTGCGCCAGCGTCACCTGCAGCGTATCGCCAAAGGCGGACTCCGGACTCGCGCTCTGATTGGCGAGAACGTCGCGGTAGCGGGCGAGAAACGTCACGAATGCGGCAGTGTCCAGGCGCGGCTCGGTGAAGTAGAGGTGCACGAGCTGCATCATCGTCTCGACGTCGCGCAACGATCCGCCGCCGCTGATTCCTTCGCGAAGCTCGCCAATGTCAGGTGTCACGCTCACCTGCTTCCCGGCAAGAAATTTCTGAAGGTCGACCGCGCTGAACTTTCCGACACCGCTCGTGAAGGGGATAAAGTCGGCAGCCATCGCCCGGACATACGCCGAGTCAGGCAGCAGTGAGCTTCCACCGGGGCTGTATGCGGTGAACGCGATCTGGTCGGCGTTGAAGTCTGTCGGCTTGAGAAGTACACGTACGCCATTCGACAGCTTCCACTCAACGATCCCTACTTCCGGCATGGCGCGCTCGGAAACGACCCTGCCCGCAGGTGGGTCGCGGTCCAACAGGCGGTCGGCGGTCTTTTCTTCCGCGTATGCGGTGATCGGACGCGTTCGCGCGGGTTCGAAGATCGCGATCAGTTCAGCCCGCGTGGGAGTGGCCAGTCCCAGCTTGTCGGGAGAGGTCGTCGCAACGACCCTGCTCTTTACCGAGGTCCATTCGCCGGCGAGGCGGTTTATCTCCGCCAGGCCAATACCCGGGAGCAACTCCCTGCCGGCGTTCAACGCGAACTCAATGCTGAAAACCGGATCTCCACGCAGAAAGCTTTGCATGTATGCGCCGGCGAAGCCGGCTGACATCAGCTTGTCGCGCTCGGCGAACGACTGCTCCAGGCCGCGAAGGCGGTCCTTTTTGGCCCTTTCCAGCTCGGAGGCGAGGAACCCGAAGCGGCGCACGCGCTCGACTTCGGTGAGCAACGCATCAAGACCGCGCGGTAGCCCGCCGTCCGGTACGATAGCGTAGAGAGAGAAGGACTCGGCCGACCTGACGAGCTCGCCCTGGCCCGCAGACGCATTGATGAATGGCGGATTCGGTTTCTGAACTATCTCGGAGAACCGGTCGTTGAGCATCGACAGGAACAGCCCTTCGACCAGCGACTGCCGGTGACTGCCCAGGGTCGCGTTGGCGCGGGCGGGCTGCTTGTACATGAGCTGCACCACCGACCGCGTTGCCTCCTTGTCCGTCGTCACGGAGACGAGCGTCGTGTCGTGTCCCGGAACCGCGAATACTGTGCGCGGTGCCGCGGTCGACCGGCGCGGGACTGCGCCAAGGTGCGTCCGGATCAAAGCCTCGATTTTCTTTTTGTCGAAATCACCGACCGCAACGACCGCCATCAGGTCCGGGCGATACCACGTCTCGTAGTAGCGGCGCAACGTCGCCGGCCTGAACGTCTCCAACGTCGTGCGGTCCCCGATGGGAAGCCTGGTCCCGTATCGCGAGCCGGCGAACAGAACAGGAAACCACTTGTTCTGCATTCTGTTCTCGGCGCCCTGGCCCAGCCGCCATTCCTCGACCACGACGGGCCGCTCGCGCTCGATCTGGTCCGTGTCGAGGCTGATGTTGTGCGCCCATTCCGCCAGTATCCGGAATCCCTTGTCAACGATCGCCGCGCTGTCGGTGGGAATCGTCAGCAAGTACCCTGTCTCATCGAAGCTGGTGAAGGCGTTGAGATCGGGACCGAAGCGCATGCCGATGGATTCGAGGTAGTTCGAGATTTCGTTGCGCGCGAACTTCTTCGTGCCCCGGAACGCCATGTGCTCGACCACGTGCGCCAGGCCGCGCTGGTCATCGTCCTCGAGCACCGAGCCGGCGTTAAGGACCAGGCGGAGCTCGGCGCGGTTCTCGGGCCGCTTGTTCTCGCGAATGTAGAAGCGCATTCCGTTCGGAAGCGTGCCGACGGTGACCGCAGGATCGAACGGCAGTGGTGTATTGAGGCGCGCCGAGACTGGAGCCGGATTCTGCGCGATTGCACATGCGGGAACGACGGCACCAAGCACGGCGACCAGCGCGGCGGTCGCAGCGGACCCGGGAAAGCTGAACCTGATTTTCGACAAATATTTGGCCGGTGTTGTGTCAGTTACGCCGCTTCGGTGTCGTCCCGTCCGGAAAGCACCGCCAGGAAACGCGCGCCGTATCGCTCGAGCTTCATCGGGCCGACGCCGCGCACCCTGCTCATCGCATCGAGCGATCTCGGACTTCTGACCGCGAGCTCGGCGAGTGTGCGGTCGGAGAACACAATATACGCGGGCACTTGCTGCTCGCGCGCGATCACGGTGCGCTCGGCCTTGAGAGCCGCCAGCGTGCGCTCACCGCGAGAATCGAGCTCGACATCCTCTGCTTCCGGGACGCGCGACTCCTCTCGGGCACGCGCCGCGCGCCGCGCTGGCTTGCCCTGCTTCTTTCGCGCCGGCTCGACCGGGGCGGCGCGAATGCCAAGACAGTTGTCACAACCAACGCACTTGTTTCGCGCTGCCGGGTCGCCGAAGTAGCGCAGCACAAACCCGCGGCGGCAGGCGTTGGTGTACGCATACCGCTGTACCGCCTGCAGCTTTTCCATCTCCCCGGCACGCCGGCGGTCGAGTCCGTTCCAGTCGACGCGGAACACCGAAAGCGGAGCGCTACGGTCGGCGAGGTGCATTCCGCTCCCCAGTCTCTCCCAGATCAGGTACTGGCGATCCTGGAGTGAGTCGAGCAGCGGGATGCAGCGCCCGGGTCCGCCGATGCCGGGTGGCAGTCCGTCGAGATCAACCGGCGCGCCCTTCTGGAGCGCGGCTCCCACTCCTCGCCAGAGGGCGCGGAGGAGGCCAAGCTCGGCATTCGCCTCACCTGTCAGCTCACGCTTTATCCGTTCCGGTGAGGCCAGCAGCCGCACGGTCACGCGCGATTGCTCGCCCGAGCTGATGGTCAGGGCGCCGCTTCGTCCCAGGATGCGAATTGCTCCCTCGATCTCCCTGACGTTGTTCTTGAGTCCCGTAGCGCGTAGTACTTCGGCGGCGTCGGCCGCGACAAGGCCTTTGGGATCGGAAAGTTTTTTTAGCGCCGCGTAGGTTTTCTCGACGACAACTTTGTCCGGGTACGAGCCGTTGATGAAGAACTCGTGCGTGAAGCGATCCGCGAAGGAGTGAAGCAGGAAAACGTCCGAGTGCAGTCCGTCGCGCCCCGCCCTGCCGGCCTCCTGGTAATAAGCCTCGAGGGTACCCGGCATCGTGTAGTGAATGACGAGTCGCACATTGGGCTTGTCGATTCCCATCCCGAACGCGTTGGTGGCGACGATCGCACGGATTTTTTCAGACATGAACGCTTCCTGCACCTCATGCCGCCGCCCGTCGTCGAGGCCGGCGTGATATCCGGCAACCCGGATCCTCGCGCTCTCGAGCACGCCGTTCAGGTGATCCACTGCCTTCCGCGTCGAGGCATAGATGACGGCAAGGCCCTCCTTGCGGCGAAGGATGTCCACCAGCCGCTCTTCCTTCTCGGCATCGTTCCGGGCGGGAATGACGTGATAGGTGAGATTCGGCCGGTCGAAACCGGTGATGATCGTCGCCGCGTTGGTGAGACCCAGCTCGCGGATGATGTCGCGCCGCACCTCCGGAGTGGCCGTCGCCGTAAGCGCGATCGTCGGCGGTGAGCCGAGCTGGGTGCGCACGTGCCTGACGCGCAGATAGCTGGGACGGAAGTCGTGACCCCACTGGCTGATGCAGTGGGCCTCATCGATCGCGAGCAGCGAAACGCCCATCTCGCGAAGCCTGTCGGCCGTCTTCCCGTAGTCGAACCGCTCGGGCGCAACGTAGAGGAGCTTGATCTCGCCGCGGCCAGCCCGCGTCAGCCGGTCGGCAACCTGCGACGAGGAAAGCGTGCTGTTGATGAACGCCGCGGGAAGGTTCTTCGCCGTCAGCGCGTCGACCTGGTCCTTCATCAGCGAGATGAGGGGCGAGACGACGACGGTGAGGCCCGGCATCAGCAGCGCAGGCACCTGAAAGCAGAGAGACTTTCCGCCGCCGGTAGGCAACACGACGACCGTGTCCTTCCCCTCCAGCACTGACGTTACCGCCGCCTCCTGGCCGGGGCGAAACTTGTCGTAGCCGAACGACCGTTGAAGAACCTTGCAGGCGTCCGCGAGTGAAGGCGTTGACATCAGCAGAAAGCTAGTGAACGTGACTGAACGAACATCGCGTTACCGCGCGCACGCAATGATCGCGCTTCCGCGCTACGCCTCAGGCGGTCGCGACAAGCGCCGCGTACGCCGCGGGATCCGCGTTGCCGCCGCTGATGACGCAACACACGCGCTTCCCACGGAAGCGCTCGATTTGCGCGACGACGGCGCCAAGCGCGAGCGCGCCGGTCGGCTCTGCCTTGAGATTCGCGAGCAGGAAGAGCATGCGCACGCCTTCCCTGATCTGGTCCTCCGAGACTTCGATGACGTCGGTGAGGCCGTCGCGGAGGATCTCCCAGTTCTTGTCACCCATCCGCAGCATTCGCGCCCCATCAGCGATCGTCTCGGATTCGTCTGGCTGGGAGATTAGCTTCCCCGCACGAAACGACTGCGCAGCATCGTTCGCAAGCGCGGGCTCAGCGGCAATCACGCCGACCGCTTTTCCGGAACGGCGCACCGCTCGCACCAGACCCGAAGTGAGCCCGCCGCCACCGATGGGCGCGATGATGAAGTCGAGCTCGAGCCCCAGGGCGAAAAGCTCGTCGGCGAGTCCGGCGTTCCCCTCGATCACGAGCGGATCGTCGTAAGGGCTCGCCACATATGCACCGGGAAATTCCTTCGCCAGCTCGCCGAGTCGTTCAAGACGACCCTTTACCTTGACGTCGACGAGGTCGACCTCGGCGCCGTACTCGCGAACCGCGTCAATCTTGATGCGTGGCGCGGTCGTCGGCATTACCACCGTGCAGCGCTTGCCGAAGAGCGCGCATGCATAGGCGATGGCCTGGCCGAAGTTTCCCGACGACGCCGTGATCAGATGGGCCTCGCTCACTTTCGACGCGACGTTGTACGCCGCCCTGAACTTGAAGCTGCCCGTGTATTGAAGCGTCTCGCTGGCGAGCACCAGCTCGACGCCGAGCTTCCGCGACAGACGCGGCGAGTGGATTATCGTGGTTGGGCGCGGGGGCGTCACGTGCGGTCTCGTGACTTCAGGAAACGAAGTACCAGCGCCGCAACGAGGAATCCGATACCTGCCAGCCGGATGGCGCTGTCGTTGGTCCTGATTCCCCACCCGAAAAGAATGATCGCAACGAGCGCGAGCGCGAGCCGCGCGGTGGTGAGCGGCGTCACTCCTTCGCGCGTCCCAGGAAGCGCTCCACGCCCGCCCTGAAGTCCGGAGTAGCGCGCGCGTCGGCATTGGCGACTATTCCAGCGGACATGCCGTCGAGGAAGCTGAGCATGTCGAGCTTGTAGAAGAGGGTCTTCGTCGCCGCCATCGCCGCGGACGGCGCCGCGGCAAGCCGGTCAAGCGCGCTCTGAGCCGCCTCAGCGAACGTGTCGTTGGCGAGGACCCGGGAAACGAGCCCAGCCGCATGCGCCTCGTGGGCGGTGAGAACCCGGCCCGTGCTGACGAGGTCGAACGCCTGCTTCTCGCCGACCGACCGGCGAAGCATCGTCATCACCAGCGCGGGCACGAAGCCAACGCTGACCTCTGGGTATGCGAAGCTGGCGCCCTCGTGGGCGAAGATCATGTCACAAGCCGTCGCGAGTCCGGCTCCGCCGCCGAATGCCCTTCCCTTCACGAGCGCCACCACTGGTTTGTCGATGCGACGGATCAGGTGGAAGACGTGCGCGAGCGCCTTTGCATCCTCGATGTGATCGGCCCGCGGAGCATCGAGCATTCCGGCAAGCGCTTCGAGATCCGCACCAGCACAGAAATCAGGACCGTCGGCATCGAGCGCGATTACCGTGACCGGGGACTCGCTGAGCGCAAAGAGCGCCTTGGCGAGCTCGTCAGCGGTAGCCCTGTCGAGTGCATTCTTTTTTTCCGGGCGGGCGAGCGTAATCCGCCCGATCGGTCCGTTGGCGGTCGTGCGAATTCTGGTCACCTTGCCTCCGGCAGCTCGAGCCGCGCGGCCTCTTCAGCGGGAACCTCGATCGTCATGCGCAGGAGCGCGGTCGAGTACACCTTGCCCTGTGCGTCCGTCTTGAGCGACAGGGTGCCACCGCCGTCGAGCGCGCCGTGCAGCAGGAAGTTGAGCGCCATCAGGTTGGGAAGCTCGTAGCGCTCCACCTCGCCGTCGATCATGCCGCTGAAATGCTGGGTGACTCTCTCGCGCGTGATTTCGCGCTCGAGCAGGTCGTACCACTGCGGCCTGAGCGCGATGAGCCCGACGTTCGCGGTGTCGCCCTTGTCGCCTGAGCGCGCGTGGGCGATGTCGACGAGGCGCACCTTCACGAGATGACCTCCACGTGCGGGCGCACAACGCCCTTGTCGATGAGAGCGGGCCAGTACGCGACGATCTCTTCCACCTTCGGGCGGCCCCCGGCGAAGCCGGTGACGCTCGGCGGACCGTTTAGGACCAGTGGCGCGATCTCGCGCGTAAATCGCTCGACGGCGGCACGGTCGTCTCCCCGTACTCCGAAACGAAGCTGGACCTCCGGCGGGTCGAAATCAGTTCCCGCCAACGGGCCGTGCGTCGCGCTCGCGCCGACAAACTCGGTGAGGATGTGATCGAAGCGGAGGCCAAGGCGCTCGAGCCGCTGGCGCAGGATGCTGTCGGCGTGGCGAGCCTTGTCGAGAGCGTCGGGCCACGCGTAAACGAGCGAGCCGACCGCCTTGAAGCCGGCGCGGTAAGCAATGGAGACCTTCAGCTTGTCGGTCGGCGGCTTGCCCTTGATGCCCGACACGCGCACGCGGTTCTCGCCTTCTGCAGCAAGCCGTATCGACGTGAAATCCGCGATTACGTCGGGCGTGATGTACGAATGTGGATCTCCCATCTCGTAGACGAGCTGCTCCGTGACCGTCGGCACCGACACGCGGCCGCCGGTGTTGGCGTGCTTGGTCACGACGAAGGTGCCGTCCACTTTTACTTCAACAAGCGGATAGCCGACATTTGCAAGATCGGGAATCGACCGCCAGTCATGGAGGCAGTTGCCCCCCGAGGCCTGCGCGCCGCACTCGATTATGTGGCCGGCCACGATCCCCGCCGCGAGCAGGTCCCAGCTCTCCGTCCCCCAGCCAAACTCGTAGCGGAGCGGCGCCATCGTCAATGCGGTATCAGTCGAGCGCCCGGTGATGACGACGTTCGCGCCGCCCTGTAGCGCTTCGACGATCGGCTCCGATCCGATGTACGCATTCGCGGACAGCACGCGGTCGCGCACCTTGGAGAGAGGCTCGCCGGTCTCCATGTGCGCCAGCGAATGCCCGAACTCCATCAGCTTGTCCAGATCGCCAAGCAGGTCGTCACCTGTGACGACGCCTATTCGGAGGCCCGCTGCGCCGATCTTTGCCGCCATCGCCTTCAGGGCCGCGGCGCACGCGAGTGGATTCACGCCGCCCGCATTCGCGATCACCTTCACGCCGCGCCCTGTCACCGCCGGCATCACGCTTTCCATCGCCCCGACGAAATCACGCGCATACCCGAGCAAGGGATCCCGCTCCTTCTGCTTCTGGAGAATGGACATCGTTACTTCGGCCAGGTAGTCGAGCATCAGGTAGTCGATCTCTCCGCCCTCGACCTGCCGGCGCGGTGCGTCGAGATCGTCGCCCCAGAAACCCTGACCGGCCGCCACACGCACTACTTTCTTCACGCAATCTCTCCGAGGTGGGACGGAAGCACGAACGCGCCGAGGTGGGGGCCGGGGTTGTTCTGCGCGGCGCGAAAAGCGAGCGTCAGCAATTCGCGCGTATTCTCCGGGTACACGATCGCATCGACGTACCCGCGCGCTGCCGCGTGCCTTGCGTCGAGCTGCTGCTCGTAGTCCGCCCGCATCTCATTCACCGCCGTCGCGACCTCGGGGGGCGCCGCCTTGCCGCTCTTCTTCGCCGATTCCAAAGCCGGCCCGTGCACCGCCTGCACCGCCGACTCGCCTTCCATCACTGCCATCCGTCCTGTTGGCCAGCTGAGAATGAAGTCGGGATCGAAGCCCTGCCCCGCCATCGCGTAGTAGCCGGCACCCGAAGCATGGTTCACGGTGAGGACGACCTTGGGAACGCGTGCCGTCGCCATCGCCTCCACGAATCTCGCACCCGCACGGATTATCCCGGCGTGCTCCGCCTCGGTTCCAACCATGAACCCGGAGACGTCCTGGACGAAGAGGAGTGGTATG
>DATLXE010000407.1:0-1568 GCA_035575795.1 Gemmatimonadaceae bacterium | reverse complement strand
GCCGAGCGCATACGCGAGAGTCATGCGGTCATTGCGAGCCAGTGGCTCGACCGGCTGCGCGAACTGTTGCCCGTCGGGTCGAACGAGATCTTTCCCACCAACGAGCTCCTCGACCACATTCCCGCGTTGATCCGCGACGTCTCTGAATACGTCCGCGCGCCCGAGGCGGAGAGCGTCGCGGCGAACACGGCCGTCCTCGCGAAGGCCCAGGAGCTCGGGCGGCTTCGCTATGCCCAGAAGGCATCCGTCCACCAGCTGTTGCAGGAGTACCGCATCCTCGGAGCGATCCTCGCGCAGTTTGTCAAGGAGCAGGTCGTGCTGCTTCGCGTGCCCCCGGCCGCGCCGGACACGCTCGACGTGCTCGCACGGCTCCAGGAGAGCGTCGGTGTGCTGCTCCAGACGACGGTCGACACCTTCGTCGCCGCGTACGCCGATACGATCGCGCGCCAGAGACGCGCCTCGAAAGCTTCAGCCGCATGGTCAGTCATGAACTGCGGCAGCCGCTCGGGGCGCTCCAGTACGCGGCGCAATTGCTGGAAGCCTCGGTCGACGACGTGCAGCGAGAACGCTGCGTGGGGGTGATCAGCCGCAACGTGAAGCATCTCATCGCCCTGACGGGCAAGCTCGAGACACTCTGCCTGCTGGGCGATGCCACAGACGATGCACACCGGCAGGAAACGGACGTCGGGTCGGTGATGGCCGAGGTCGCGCGCCAACTGCGCGAGATGGCGGACGCTCGAGGCGTGGACCTTCGGGTCTTGCCGGGCGCGCCGGTCATCACACTTGACGTGGCGCGCGCCGAGCTGATCCTCGTGAACCTCGCCTCAAACGCCATCAAATACTCCGACCCCTCCAAAGCGGACCGGATGGTCGAGCTGGGCGCCTGCCTGGACGACGATGGTGGATGCGTGCTGCGGGTCCGGGACAACGGCCTGGGGATCGACGCGGCGGACCTGGGATCCATCTTCAAACGCTCCTACCGCGCCCACGCGCATCGCGACGACGAACTCGGCGCCACCGGCAGCGGCCTGGGGCTGTTCATCGCGCAGGAATGCGTCATTGCGCTTCACGGCAACATCGAAGTGGAGTCGACTCCAGGAATTGGGACGACCTTCACCGTGACCCTGCCGTCCGTCCGCCCTGACGCTGCCGCGGCCGCCGCGCCCCCCGCAACCCCCGCAACCCTCGCCCCGTAGACGAGCTAGCGCCGCTTGTCCAAACGCCGCAGGCGAATGTCGCGCACGGCTGCTTTCGTCCGCCAGGACGCCACGCCGAGCGGTCGAGACGCGTCCACCTCGATGCGTGTATCGATCTTCTTGCCCTTGATCCCCTGGGCGATGATCTGGCGCTCGTCGAGCCAGGCTTCTATCTTCTCGGGCGTCACGCGCACGCGGACCGTATACCAGCGCCCACCCTCGAAATCCATGTACTGCGTGGTCTCGTTCTCAGACGCATCCATGCCGTTGATACTGGACAGCCCGACCACGGTGCCGCCCCACCCGCCGAGGATCAGCGAACAGAATGAGCCGGCGACGGGAAACGTCACGCCCGCGAAGAAATCCCCCCCC
>DATLXE010000406.1:0-2439 GCA_035575795.1 Gemmatimonadaceae bacterium | reverse complement strand
ATGTTTCCCGCCGTCATCGTCTCGCGGATGACCCGGTCTACGTGCTCCGCGACCGCCATCGTGTGCTCTGCGCTGGTGTCGCTGCGCAGCGAGTACTCGTCGCCGAGTATGGTCACGCGCACCACGTTCTTTTTCGATGTCACCGTGATGGCGCTCCGTTGTGCTGCTGCTTAAGGAATCGCACCCTGTCAATCATCTGCGCGGTGCGGTCGCGCGCGGATTCGAGGCGCTTACTGAGCCCGGCGTTCTCGCGCTCGAGAACCTGGAGGCGCTCGGGAGAGACTACTCCCTTTGCACTCGAGGATTCCAGAGTTTTAAGGCGCGCCTCCGCCTGCAGCGCGCGGCGGCGGAACGAGGCGAGCTCGTCGCCCAGGTGCTTCACGAGCTGCTCGAGCTCGACGAATGCCTTCTCTTCAGGACGTGCGCTGAGTGACACCTAGCTCTCCCCCGAGTGCCTTGAGAATCTTCTCGACGCGAAGCTGAACTTCGCGGTCCTTTAGTGTGCGCTCGGGATGACGGAACGTCAACGCCCACGCAATGCTGCGACTGCCCGCCGGAACTCCCTTGCCGCGGAATTCGTCGAAGACCGAAACGTCTTCCAGCGTCTCGCCCGCCTCCTTCCTGATCAGCTCCTCGACCGCCAGCGCGGTCACCTTCTCGGGCACGAGCAGCGCGAGGTCTATCTTCGCCGGCGGCGTCCCCGGAATCGCCTCATACTTTGGCGCCGGCGCGGCGGTCGGCTCCAACGCTTCGAGGTCTATCTCCATACCAAATGTAGGCGCCGCCCACACCGGCGCATCCATCTGCACACGCTTCACGATTCCGACGTTCGTGCCGCCGGCAGTGATCGTCCAAAGACCACCGTCGGATGTCACAGTCAGCTTTATGTAACGTCCCGGAAACGTAACGGCTGCAATGAGTTGCGCGATGTGCCTCGCGTCCCATTCGTCGTATCGCGCCGCGGTCCCATCAGTGAAGTGCGGCGGATTTCTGCTGCCCATCAGCAGCGCCGCAACGTGCATTTTTTCGTTGGGCACCGTGACCTTCTTGAGGCCGAGCGCGCGCTGCGGCACACCGGGCACGAACGCGCTTCCGATCTCGAAAAGCCTCACGTCACCCTGCATGCGAGACAGGTTGTACTCGGCCCGCGCCGCCAGGGTCGCCAGCAGATCGGAGCGCAGGAACGCTTCGTCGGCGGCGAGGGGATTGGTGACCCTTACCTTCCCACCCGCCTCTTCCGAGACGAAGGGCATCGGACGGGTTTCGAGAAATCCTTCCGCCACCAGCGCCGCGCGGACGCGC
Organism: Gemmatimonadaceae bacterium; assembly: GCA_035575795.1. GTDB lineage: Bacteria > Gemmatimonadota > Gemmatimonadetes > Gemmatimonadales > Gemmatimonadaceae > UBA4720. The sequence continues at coordinate 1,137 of DATLXE010000406.1, read as the reverse complement.
TCCATCGCGTGGTACAGCGGCGGTGTTGGCACCGCACTCGGACGGAACGGCCTCAGCTCCGATGAGAACGAGTCGTACCCGTGCAGCCGGGCGATCTCCTCGATGAGGTCGATCTCCTCCGTCACGTCGCCACGCCACGCCGGCGGTGTAACCTTGAGCGCGTCGCCGTCCGCCTTCTCGGTGCGAAAGCCGAGTGACGCCAGTCCCCGCTCGACTTCATCGCGCGGGACGGATTCCCCGAGAAGCATGTTGGCCCGCCCAAGCCGGACGCGCACCGGCTGAAGCGACTGTGGCAGCGGATACAGGTCCAGCGGGGCGCCCTGCGGCACTCCGCCCGCGACGGCGAGTATCAGCCGCACCGCGTAGTCGAGCAGCCCGGGAATCGCATCAACGTTCACGCTCCGCTCGAAGCGATAGCTCGCATCCGTCGAAATCCCGAGCGATCTCCGGGCCGCCCTGATCCGCGCGGGACGGAACGCGGCCGCTTCGAGCAGTATCTCCGTCGTCGCGTCGGTGACTTCGCTTCCCTTCCCGCCGATGACTCCGCCCACCGCCTGCGCCACTTCGCCGTCGGCGATGACGACCGCGTCGCAATCGAGCTCCCTCGACACTCCGTCGAGCGTCGTGATCTTTTCGCCGAGCTTGTTGCGGCGCACCACTACGCGGTTGCCGGCCAGCTTCTCGGCGTCGAACGCGTGCATCGGCTGACCGAACCCGTGCAGCATGTAGTTCGTCGCGTCCACGACGTTGTTGATGGAGCGCGCACCAGCCGCCTCGATGCGGCTCACCAGCCAGGCGGGACTCGGACCGACCTTCACCCCGGTGATGAGCGCCGCCGCGTAGCGCACGCAGCCGTCAGTATCCTCGAGGCGCACGGTGAAATCTCCGACGCGGCCCTCGGTCGCCTTCATCGTGTTCGTGCGCACGACGAGCGGCCTCTCGTCAGGGATCTCCGGTCTCGCCATATCGGCCCCGACCGCGGCGGCGATCTCACGCGCCAGCCCCTCGTGCGACAGCAGGTCGGGACGATTTGGCAGCACGTCGATGACAAGCCTCGTGTCACCGGCATAAATCGCATCGAGAAAGCGAGTGCCCGGAGCCGCATCGATGTCGAGCGCCATGATGCCCTCGTGATCC
>DATLXE010000405.1:0-8764 GCA_035575795.1 Gemmatimonadaceae bacterium | reverse complement strand
CCTGCATGCCGCTCAGCCCGAGCGTGTCGCTCTGCCGGAGAATCGCGGCCAGCGGATTGGTGAGTCCACCACTGCTGTACATCGCTCTCAGCATCGGCTCGGGCGTGCGCTCACCCCGTCCGCGCCGGCCCCGGTCCAGCTGCTGCGTGAGCTGCTGGCGCTCGCGGGTAGGACCCAGGTCGAATCTCATCATCGCCGTCACCGTTACTGGATTTCGCACCGAAGTAGTCGCAAGGCTCGTCGAGCCGAAGCGCTCATTCAGATCGTAGCGGTAGCGCCGCGCCACCGGATCGAACCCGCGCACCTGGAGCAGCGTCGGGTCGGAGAACTGGAACTGTCCCCAACCTCTGAGCTTCGAGTCGTCGTGCAGCAGCATGTCGGCGGCGCCGAGTGGATTCGATATCTGGAAGCTCACGTTGGCGCGCTGGGGCAGGCGGAACTTGATCGGATTGAGTGAGAGCGTCAGCGACGCCTGCGAGGTCCACGGACCCTGACACGAATTCCTGGCCGCGAGCTTCCCGAGCTGGGTCTCGAGGCAGCTGCGCACGTTGCCGGGAGCGGTCGCGAGAAGATTCTGCATCGCCGACGCCAGCGCCGGATCCACCGTCTGCGCCGGATTGAAGATGAACGCGCGATCGTTGCCGTAACCGTCGCCGTTCACGTCGCCCGCAATGAGCGGCGTGTACGGATTGCCGGAGCGGAAGCTGCCGAACCAGTTCACGCGCAGCGCATCGAAGAAGTTATAGCCAAGGTTGTACGTGATTTGGTGGCGCGAATCGAACTGCGAGCGCGCCCACTCCACATCGAGCGGGTTGCCGGCGGTGTTGCTGAAGCCACGCACGCGCTCGCGGACGTTCCCAAGTACGTAGCCGACCCCCCAGCTGTAGTTCGTGCGGAACGATGTCGGCCACAGCCGGAAGCTGAGCTGCCTGCTCTCCGACTGCAGGTCGGACCGCAGCTCGGTCACGCGCGAGAACAGCTGCGACACCCGCGCATCGCGCGACGCGATGGTACCGGTCACCGGCACGATGCTCGTCGGCTGCACGTAAACGGGGCGGTTGGCTTCGTCGGCAAGGGTGAACCGCGACGTCGGGTTGAAGTTGAGATCGACGATGCCCGCCTGATTTCTGTTTCGCGAGTACGTCGCCTCGACGTTCGCCGCGAAGCGGTTGCCGAGTATCGCGCCGGTCCAATTGAGGTTTGAACGCAGGTTGCGCGGCGCAGCGTAATTCTCCGCGAAGAAGGTCACGTTGGGAACCGAGCTCGCGAAGACGCTTCCGTCGCGGCATTCGGTCGGAATGCTTTCCGGATTGCCCGCGTAGCCCGTGTAATCGGGAACCGGGCTCGCCGTACCGGCACAGAACAGCTGCTGCAGTGAGCCGGGAAGTCCGGTGTTGTCGAGCGCCGACCCGATGAGATTGGTACCGGGTGTGTTCTGAAACATCCCGATCCCTCCCCGGATTACCGCGCGCGGCGCCCGAACGGCACCCATGAACCCGGCGATCTCCGGAGCAGTTCCATATGTCCAGGAGAAGCCGGCGCGCGGGCTGAAGTAAATCTTGTTTGGTACGCGGTCGTTTCGCTCGCCGAACACGCGCTCGAGTTCGGGATTGGGGTCCGGCATCGACGTGAAGCGATTGCCATCGATGCGAACGCCGTATTGGCAGCTGAAGGTTGTCTGTCCTGCGATACGAATCTCCGAGCGAAACAGCGCCAATCAGCTGGCTCCCGCTCCGCACGCGCGGCGACAGCTGTCTGCTGAATGAAGCCGGCCTGTTCGCCTCGAGATCGGCGAGCGAATTAAAGGAGAACGATCCGAGGAGATTCGTCTGCTGGTCCTGGTTGAATCCATCGCGGCGGATCTCGCTCGTGAACTTGATCCGGTGCTTGTTGTTGCCGCTGAACAATGAGAGCTGGTTTGACAGCTCGACGCCCGTGTTCGTCGAGCTGTTGCTCATGCTTGGACTCCCCCCGAACGCAATCGTCTTGAGTCCCGTCGTGCCGTTGTCGAACACGGATCTGATGCGGACAGTCCCGCTCGACATCTCGAGATACGGATTCGAGTAGTTGCGGGAGCGGGTCAGGCTGCCGGAGGTCTCACTGAGAATGCCAACGCCGAAATAACTGCCGTGGCGCGCCTGAAGTCCGCCGTTCCAGTTGGTGCGGTTCCCGCTGTGCGCGGGAAATTCGCTCGTGAGCGGACCTGCCGGCGTGAACCTGTTCCAGTTTCCGTTGAACGACACGTTGAACGACTGCCCGGTCGACGAGCTCGGCGGCGCGACATCGAAGGTTCCGAAAAACGACCCCTGCTGCCCAAGCCTGTCGGAGGGGAGAGCGCCCACCACCGTCGGAATATTGTACCGCTGCAGAATCGCGAGCAGCCGCGCGACTGAATCGGCGGCGACGCCAGAGGTCTGAAGCCCGAGCGCGTCGGTGTTCAGCAGCGTGCGCAGGTCGTTCGCGCGACGCCCGATCTGATACGACAGGTTGTAGAAGGATTGATCGTACTTGATGGGGCCGGAAAAAAGACCGCCGAGCGAGACGTTGTTGTACTGCTGGCCGAGGGACTGCGCGGCGCGGTCGGTCCACTGGAGCTGAGGCGCGTCGAGATTGACGCTCATCGTGCGCTGCATGTAGTTGGAGCCGGGACGGCCGCGGATGTTGAACTGCGCCCCGCTGAATCCGCCGCGCGATACATCGTACGGGGTGGTCGCCAGCGATGACGAGACCGCGGCGTCGCGCGGAAGGTTCGACCCGCCGAACTGCATGCCGTTGAGCGTCGTGTTATTCTGGTCGGGGGAGAGACCAAGCACGGAGAACCCGGAAGGATCGCCGTCCGAGCCGGGCACGAGCTGGACGCCGGGCATCGACGCGGCCATTGCGGCGATATCCCCCTGCTGATCGGCCGGGACGGCGCTGTTGTCCACGGGGCGCTCGCTGCCGCTGATGTCGGCGCGATTGTCGTTGCGGTTGGGTCGGTCGCGCTGCGCCTCGACACGCACGGAGTCCAGCTGTCCCGCCGCCGGATTCAGCCTGGCGTCAGCGACGAGAATTTCCTGATCGGCCGTACGCTTTACCTGGAAGCGGCGCGCGCCATAGCCGATCGCGGCGTACTCCACAAAGTAGTCACCCTCGCCGCCCGGAAACGTGATCGTGAAGCGACCGTTGCGGTCGGTGCGGGCAGTACGATTGACGTTGCCGGAAACCGACGTCGCCGTAACCTTGACGGACTCGAGCGGACGTCCATCGGGGCCGGAAACGGTGCCACGAATGACATCCAGCTGCTGCGCGGAAGCAGACGCAGGCCACAAAGCGATCGAGGCGACCGCGAAGCAGCCGAGGATAAGCGAGCGGATAGTAGACATGTATCCCGGGTTGACACAAAGAATACGCACGAGTCCAGCCTTCGTTGGCGCTGGTACTTGGACTCCACTTCGGTGGCGAGGGTTGCCGCCGCACGCTGTTTTTCTCTAAAGCTGAGCCAGGGACCGGCTAGTGGCAGCTCGCGGCGCCCGAGTCGGTGAAAGACTGACCAGCAACCGGCAGGAATTGCCACGCATAGCCGGTTGGCGAGAGTGCAAGCCGCAGCACCCCGAACGTGTTCGAGTTAAAGACCTCGCTGTTCGCTCGCATCGACCTGAGCGCGCGCAACTCGCGCCCACCGGTTCCAACTATGAACTGACGTATTCCGCGCGCATCGTCGCGGACTCCGGTCGGCATCTGCGGCGCCATCCGTTCGTAGTTGTGCTCGTGCCCGGCGAGGACGACATCGGCGTTGAATGCGTGCAGCGCTTCCCAGAACGCAGCCTGTGAGTCGTCGTTGGCGTGAGCACCCGAGCTGAAGCGCGGGTGGTGCCAGTATGCGAGCGTACACGCCTTGCCGATGTTCGCCTGCAGGTCAGCGCGCAGCCAGTTCAGCTGCGCCGAGGCGGCGTCGCGTCGGATATTGCTGTTGAGCACGATGATGTGCCACGCGCCCACGTCGTAACTGTAGTAGCCCTTATCAGGGTCACCCGCCCTTGCGCCGAAGTACGCGTAGTATCCGGCCGCGCCAGGAGTCTGATACTCGTGATTGCCCGCCGACGGCCTCGACCGGGCAAGGTGGCGTCCCCAGGTCGGATTGTAGCAATTGGCGAACTCACTCGCTGAGCCGACTTCATAAACGTTGTCGCCGAGCAAGGCGATCGTCCCGACAGGGTTCGCGTCGAGAATTTTCGCGGTTGCCTCGTCGAAATCATTCGTGCAGCTGGCGATGTCACCGACGGCGAACAACACCTCGCCTCCCGTGGGCGGAGGGAGGGTCGGTGTGGGGAGGGCAGACGAAATAGCATCGTTCGCAGCTCTCCCGCAGGAGAGCATGAGCAGCGCGATCAGAGCAACTGGCGCGGTGGGACGGCGGCGGATCAAACTACTCCCGGTCTTAAGAAACCAACGCAGTCACACGGCATCTGACAGGGACGTAAAGTTGAAATCCCGCGCCCGAATACTCGGCATCACCTGGCCCGCTGCGGTTCGTTCGGCTCGCCCAATCTCCTCGATCTTGTTCAGCAGAAAAAGCGGGCTCTCGTTCCAGCGGAAGTTCTTGAGGCTCTTTGTGATCCTGCCATCCTCGATGAGAAACGTTCCATCGCGGGTCAGCCCGGTGAGTAGAACGGTGCGCACATCGAGTGAGCGAATGTAGAAGAAGTGCGTCACGAGGATGCCGCGCCTGGTCCCGGCGATCAGCTCCTCGGTTGACTTGGTTCCACCAGCCATCTTGAGACCGCCAGGAAGTCCCCCGCCTCCTCCACCTCCTCCCCCTCCTCCCGACGCCTCGGCGTTCTGCTTCTGCGCCCAGAATCGGGAGTACTGGAGATTTTTGAGGATTCCCCGCTCGATCCACACTCTGCGGCCAACCGGAAACCCCTCGAAATCGAACGGCTGTGCCAGCAGGTCCGGGTCCGCTGGATCGGAATAAAGCGTTACGCGTTCGTCGGCGACTTTCTCACCAATCTTGTTACCACCGCCGCGCTTCGAGAACGGGCCTCGACCTTCGTCGGCGCCACGCGCGTTGAGCGCGCCGGCAAGCTGCGGGATGAGATCGGCGACCGCGCCCGGCTCCAGTACCACAGTGTAGGGACCAGGCTCGATTGCCTGCGGATTTCGCGAAGCGACGGCCTTTTGCGCGGCGCGGGCGCCAAGTGCGCCGGGGTCGATCGCGCCCCAATCGCGCGCGCCCGCGGACGCCCACCCGGAGCCGGTGCGGTCGGGAGTTCTAACCGTGGTGGAGAGTCCGGAATCGGTAGAGCGGTGATAGGCGAACAATCCCCTGTTGTTGGCGATCGCGCGGGCGCCTGCCGTGGCCTCCAGATACCCGGCCACGAATACGTCACCGGCCGGTTTTCCAACGTCGGTTGCGCGCGCGATCACGCGACTCACGGCCGCAGCGCGTGACTCGGGACCGAGGTTGGCGGAGGCATCGACGAACCCGCTGACGTTTACGTAGTTCTGCGCCGCCAGTTCCGGCATCAGCTCCGGATCTTCGGGCGACAGCCTGGCGAGACGGATCGCAAGGTCGACAGTACTGCGCAGCGAAGCATCGTCGAGCAGGTTCGTGGTGGCTGACGCGCTGCGCCTGCCCACCGTCGTCCGCACGGTGACAGTCGTGTTCACCGCTTCACCCGAAGTGGTAATGCCGCCGTCGGCGAACCTTGTATTCCCTTCCCACGTGCTGGTGGTGCTGACGCGCGTTTCGTCGGCGGTGGACATGGCGAGCACGCGGTCGGAGACTGCCTTCGCCTGCTCGCGGGTAAGCAGCGGCGCCAGCGCAGCGCCGGCAGGCTCGAAAAGAGAGCGCAGCTTCATGAGCGTCTCCCGGTGTTCACGATCGTAACCTGCCTGAACCGCGCCGGGACGCACCCGTGACTTACCGAATTCGACTGCCCGGGCTCGCCCTTGCCGTCGTTGAAGGAACCGCCGAGCCAGTAGCTCTTCGCCCCGCCAATCATGTCCATGCTGTTCCAGAACGCCGGAGTGTTGGCCTGATAAGCGACGTCCTTGAGCATCCCGGTAATCCTACCGTTCTTCACCTCGTAGAACGCCTGTCCGGAAAACTGGAAGTTGTATCGCTGGTGATCGATCGACCACGAGCCACGGTTCTTAACCACGATACCGTTGGCAGTGTCGGCAACGATTTCGTCGAGCCCGATGTTCTGCTCGCCCGGAAGCAGCGACACGTTCGGCATGCGCTGAAACTGGACGGTCGCCCATGAATCGGCGAACGACGTTCCGTGCGACCGGCGCACGCCCGTAAGCGGCGCAATCCACGCCGCCTGTTCGCGGGTGGTCTGATAGTCCCTGAATATTCCCTTGTCGACGATCAGCCACTTGTCCGCGGGAACGCCTTCGTCGTCCCAACCCGTGCGCGAGAGCGAACCCTCCTGCGTTCGGTCTGCCTGGATGTTCATGAACTCGGGACCATACCTGAATTTGCCGATGTAGTTCTCGGGCGGAGCGACGAAGCTTGTTCCTGCGTAATTGGCCTCGTACCCCATTGCGCGATCCAGCTCGGTCGGATGGCCGATCGACTCATGGATCGTGAGCCAGAGATTCGTGGGATCGAGGATGAGGTCGTATGTACCCGCCGACACGGAACGGGCACTCAGCTTCTCCGCCGCGAGTGACCCCCAACGCTCGGCGTTGCCTGCCAGGTCGAGCGACTCGATGTACTCCCAGCCCTGGCCGCGTGGCGCGAGCTCCTCGGTGTAGCTCTGGACGTCACCGTCGCCGAGCGCGGTCGCACTGAAGCTCGGATTCACGCGCACGAACGTCTGCGTGATGAGAGTGCCGTCGGTGGTTGCAAGCGTCTTCTGCTCGCGCAGCACCTGCATTCCGGAGGTGACGAAACGAATTTTCGGCACCTTTAGCGCCGCTGCGTTGGCGGCGAGGAGGAGGGCGACCTTTTCCTCGATCGGCACGTCCACCGGATCGCGCGTAATCGGCGTACGCCAAGTCCCCTTCACTCCCGCGGTAGGCGCCAGCTCAACTGGCCGCCGCTGTACTGTTTGCGCGGCCCGCGCGAGACGCACGGCTTCGCGCGCCGCCCGCTGCACTCCGTCGCGCGTCAGCTCGCGCGTTGCGGCGAACCCCCACGAGCCGTTGACGAGTGCGCGCACGCCGACGCCGTGCGATTCCGAGTCGCTAACACCGGTTACCTGCCGCTCCCGCGTGCTGACGAACTGGCTCCGATAGCGTCCGATGCGCGCGTCGGCATAGGACGCACCAGCGGCCCGCGCCGCATTCAATCCCTCGAGTGCGAGGTCATCAATGAAGCTTTCCGACGAAGGCGCTGGCGCCATCAGTGAACCGGCTTGCGCGCAGGAGCCAAGCCCGGCCACCGCGGTGGCGGCTGCTGCTGTCCGGAGAAAATCGCGGCGTGTAGTCATTGGGGTGATTTAGGGGATTCCTTATTGTATAGTGCGGGTTGGGCGGAGACAAACTGGCCCGCGCCTACCGCCGCAGCGCCGCCGCGATCGCTTTTTCGACGAGCGGCGCCATAACGCGATAACCGGCCTCAGTTGGATGCACACCATCTTTGCTGAGATCGGCGCGCAGGCCCTGCCGTGCGTCAACCATCGCCGAGTGGTAATCGAGGTAGGTGGCGCCCGCGCTGGCGGCGTAGCTCTTCATCCAGGTGTTGAGCGCGACGATCTTGGCGGCGGGCTCAAGACCGGGACGCCACGGGTAATCATGGACCGGCAGGACCGATGACAGCACGACGCGGATCCCGTTGGCCAACGCAATCTCGGTCATCGAGCGGAGGTTGTCCCCGATCATCTGGAGCGTGGCGGGACCGGTGTTGCCGGCGATGTCGTTGGTGCCGGCTAGAATCACGACGACCTTCGGGCGAAGTGCAACCACATCCTGCCGAAAACGCGCCAGCAGCTGCGGCGTCGTCTGGCCTGATATTCCGCGGCCGATATACGGCTTTGCGGGAAACATCACCGGGAAGAGCGGAGCCCAGCTCTCGGTGATCGAGTTTCCGAAGAATACGACGCGGCTCTCGTTCGCCGCAGGCGCAGCGAGTGTTGCATTGGCGTCGCGGTATCTGGTGAGACTTGCCCAATCATTCTGAAGCGCGTCAAGCGTCGCGCGCTCCCCTCTTTCCCGGGCGAGGCTCCGATTGTCGCCGGCGCGATAGTAAATAATTCGCCAGTCCCCCGCGCGCCGCTGGCGCAGGACGAGCGTGATGTGAGTAGTGCGGGGTTCCATCGTGCCCCCGCCGCCGCGCTGGCCGGTGAGGCGTTCCAGGTGATCGACGAGGACCAGATGCGGCGCGAGTACGCGCACGCGCCTGTCGATGCGCTCGATGCGTGCGCTTCCGAAGGCGCGGCCCCCGTACAGGCGCCCCCACGCCGAATCGATCGCCGGCCGGCCATCGACGCGAATGCCGAAGGCGTTGAGGAAGATCGCATCATCGGTGAAAAGCGCCGAGCGTCCGGCGGCGTCGAGGGTTGTCGCGCTGGAAGCAGTGGAATCGAACCGCTCGAGCAGGGCGCTGACGCCGGCTGGCCACTCTGGTTGCGAAGCAATGCTCTGGCCTCGCGCCACCAACGCGGGCGCGGCCGACATGATCGCGATGAGCGAGACCGGGAGGACGCGAGTGCGGTGGATCATTGTGACGCCCCTGAAACGGATGGTCCATTGTACGAAACGCGGGGGGCGGAAAAAATCCGCCCCCCGCGCATACAGCACTAAAACAGCCATGCTAAAAGGTGAGGCCTGC
>DATLXE010000404.1:0-2098 GCA_035575795.1 Gemmatimonadaceae bacterium | reverse complement strand
GGGTGGGCTCCTTGGCCCGGTCACGGAAGGCTGCGAGGTCGTCGGCGTCCTCAGCCAGAGTGTGGCGGACCGCAGCGTTCACCAGGTCGGACATGCTCTGCTCGGTCTCGGCTGCCTTGAGCCGCAGGGCCTTGTGAACGTCTTCCTCGAAGTAGACGGTGGCGCGCTTAGCCGTCGTCATCGATGACACTATAGCGTTATAACGTCATAACGTCAATAATCATCAAGATCACCAGTCCCCCCATCCTGAGCAGCGTTTGGGTTTGGACCTGCGCCGCGTGTCGCGCCTCAGGGCTTGCGGTAGTGGAAGGGCACACTGACGGCTGCGGTGAGTGCCCGGCCCGCGTGGGTGTCACTGCCGCCGACAAACTCGACATACCCGAGAGACAGATCGGCGTGGCCCAACGCATACGAGAGCCCGCCGGCGACGCGCCAGTTGTTGTCTCGAAGCAGCCGGTCGTGCTCCCGGAAGAGCTCGGGCGTCGTGATCTCTCCCCAGGGGATCCCGTCGGGCACGCCAGGGGGCAGTACTCCGGCCCGCACCCCCCCGTGTGTCACCTGTCTCAGTACGCTTGCATGAACACCGATCCTGTCGGACAGCTGGAACGCTGCTTCAGCCGATGCGTTGCTCCGATTATTCGGGACGCCGAGCACGCGCTGAACCATGGCGTAGGAATACCCGCCCTGCACGGCAAGCCGCGGCGAAATGACGTCAAGGCGTTTCCCGGCATCGAGCGCGACACGCACTTCTCTGAGCTGCCGGCCCACAACCGCCTCCCCTCTATAGCCGTAGCTGTGACTCGGCACTCCGATGGAGACTGACGACGACAGCGCACTGGACCCGCTGAGCAGGTTGAACCGCGCGGTCACCCCGAGATCCTGCCAGGCACTCTGCCAGCAATAACACACGTCGACGGGCTGCGCCATCGGGGGCTCCGGAACACCTGCAGGCGGAGGAGGCCCAAGGTACTTCGCGAAGACATATGGGATGCCCGCCGACAGCGAGATCCGGTCCGTCAATGCGTAGTCGACCTGCACATACACGGACGCGCTCCGGCTCTTGCCAACCGGGATCGTCGAGCCATCGGTGAGAACGTGGCCGGTGTTGTCGACGCCTTGTGCTGCGACGGTCACGGATCCCTGGCCGGCAGGCGGCACCCACGCCTGGGCGAGCACAGGGGGCACCACGAGCAGAAAGGCCACGACTGAAACACAGCCGGCAGCAAGCGCACGGGCCCTGCGATTGTTCCGCCGACAAACATCTCTCATCCCTTCACCTCTATCCGGATCTCGCCTGACAGCAAGCGCGACCTACCGCTTCGGCTTCCGCGTGACATAATCACGCCGGTCTTTGACATGCGCATCGCGTTTGGCGACTTCATCATGGACACCGACGAACGCCGGCTCTTCGCAGGCTCCGGCGAGGTCCGCCTCTCGCCGAAGGCGTTCGACCTCCTGCGGGTGCTCATCGAACACCGGCCGAAGGCGCTCACCAAGGACGATCTGTTCACCCGCCTCTGGCCCGATACCTTCGTCACGGAAAACAACCTCGCGACGCTCATCGCCGATCTCCGCTCGGCGCTCGGCGACCACGCGCATCGGCCGACATTCATCCGAACCGTCTACGCCTACGGCTATGCGTTCGCGGCGACCGCCGTCGAGGAGCGTCCGCCCGAGTTGTCAGCGGGCGAGGCGGCGTCCGGATGGCGCTTGATTCACGAGCACCGCGAGATCCCGCTGCAGCCGGGGGAAAACATCCTGGGCCGCGCCGGGCCCGGCGTCATCGCGCTGGTGTCGCCGACGACCTCCCGGCACCACGCCCGCCTGGTGGTGACCCATCAGGGAGCCACCATCGAGGATCTGCAGAGCAAGAACGGCACGTGGATCGGGCTGACCCCTGTCACCGGTCCGGCCGCGCTGAAAGACGGCGACGAGCTCCGGCTCGGATCCATCGTCCTGGTCGTGCGCTTCCGGTCAGGCACATCGTCGACCGAAACGGTCGAGCAGTGAGTTGATCGTCATTTCGCGCGGGCGGACGAGACGCGGCCGGGAGGATCGATCTTGAACTGTCCGCCGAACTTCCAGGTCAGCCCGGTCA
>DATLXE010000403.1:0-1899 GCA_035575795.1 Gemmatimonadaceae bacterium | reverse complement strand
ACGGTTTCGACAAGCTCGACGCGTACCAGGTCGTCTCGCAGGCCGGGCATTCGCGGATTGCGAACGCCGTCGATCCCAACTACACCGTGATGGCGAAGTTTCCGAAGAAGCTGCTGCCCCCCAGGACGAAATAGCTTTCAGGGAGCTGACATGACAGACCTCGCGGGCAAGACAGGCCTCATCGTCGGTGTCGCCAATAAGCGCTCGATCGCGTGGGCCATCGCGCAGGCGGCGTCCGCTGCCGGGGCGCGATTGGCGGTGACCTACCAGGGAGAGCGGCTCGAAGAGAATGTGCGCGACCTCTCTGCCGGGCTGACCGATCCGCTGATCCTGCCGCTCGACGTGACCGATGATGCACAGATCGCGAAGGTCTTCGCCGAGATCGATACAACCTTCGGCGGCCTCGACTTCGTCGTGCATGGCGCGGCCTTCGCGCCGCGAGAAGAGCTGGCCGCACCGTTCGTGCAGACGTCGCGCGAGGGTTTTCGAATCTCGCTCGACATCAGCGCGTATTCACTTATCGCGCTCGCGCGCGGCGCCATGCCGCTCATGGAGCGCCGGGGGGGTGGCAGCATCGTGACGCGGACGTACCTCGGCAGCGAGCGCGTCTTCCAGAACTACAACGTCATGGGGGTCGCGAAGGCGGCTCTCGAGTCGAGCGTCCGATATCTCGCCGCGGACCTGGGCGCGAAAAACATCCGGGTCAACGCCATCTCAGCCGGTCCGATCAAGACCCTCGCGGCCGCGGGGATTTCGGGATTCAGCAGCATCCTTCAGCTCTACCGCGATCGCGCTCCGCTGCGCCGCACGGTCGAGACGGCCGAGGTGGCCGACGCGGCGATGTTCCTGATCGGTCCCGCCAGCCGCGCCGTTACCGCCGAGATCCTGATGGTTGACTGCGGCTATCACGCCACGGGCATGTAGCTTGCAGCCCCTTCTGGGTTGGAGGCACATACATGAATAGACAGAAGAACTCGTTTCGGATCGCATTTCTCGCACTCATCCTGGTCGCGCCGCTGCTTCTTTCCGCGTGCGGCAAGAGCGTTGGTGAAACCATCGACGACGCCACGATCACCACTCGCGTGAAGACGTCGTTTGTCAATGACCCGATGGTCGGGGCTCTGCGGATCGACGTCGACACCTTCAAGGGCGTGGTCACGCTCTCGGGTCGCGTCAAGAGCAAGATGGAAGAAGAGAAAGCCATCGCGCTGGCGCGAAGCACGAAGGGCGTCACCGACGTCAAGTCGACGCTCACCATAGAACCCTGAAGAACCCTGAGTCCGGTTGCTGGCTTCGGACTTCGGTACCACCCGAAGTCCGGAGTCACCATTCTTCGAGTCGGATCAGCGTCCGGTCGATTCCCAACTCTCCGAGCATTCGCGGCACGTCATCCACCATCGCGGCGGGCCCACACACGAAACAGAGCGTGGCCGTGGTGTCGATCAGCGCAGCGAGTTGCGCCACGGCAATCCGGCCTCGATGCCCCTTCCACACGTCATCCCCGCCCCTCGTCGCTGTCAGCACCAGCTGAAGCTCGCCGCGCCGCGCCATGCCACGCAACTCCGGCAGGTACGCGAAGTCCGCAGGCGTTCGTGCGCTGTACAGCAGGCGGTAGCTGCCGTGATGGCCGCTGGCCCGGGCATGACGGAGCATCGATCGCAGCGGCGCGATACCGGTGCCGCCGGCGATGAACAGGAAGTCCCGGCCGTCTGGTTGTTCAGGGAACGTAAAGCGCCCGAGTGGACCCCGCACCCTCAGTGTCTGCCCGCGACGCAGCGGGTCGAAGTGCTGACCCCACCGCTCCTGTGCATCGACCTTCACGAGGAACTCGACGTAGCCGTGGCTGGCCGTGTCTTCCGGGGATGATGCGATCGAGTAGGGAACGGTGAGCTCCGAGGA
>DATLXE010000402.1:0-2641 GCA_035575795.1 Gemmatimonadaceae bacterium | reverse complement strand
GCCGCGAACGATTACCTCGCGCCGCGCCTCCAGGCGGAGAAGATTCGCCAGACGCTGGCCGCGGTGCAGGGGCAGACGTTGAGTGGGACGAAGTATCTGTTTGTGGCGGTGCTGACGTCCCCGTTTCCGATGGGCGAAGACGAGAACAAGCGCCCGCGGATTGCGTGCAACTACCAGGTGGACAAGGAGCTGTCACCGACCGCATGAGTGAGACCGACCGACCGTCGCTTGTGCTGACCGACGCGCCTCCGGTGGTGTCCAAGGCCGCGCCGTGTCCGCGATGCGGGGCGTCGGCCAAGGAGCGGGTCGCGTCCAACGGATTCGGGGCGACCTTTCGCCAATTGTGTGGCCTCTGCGGGTTCCAGTTTGGAGAACAGCGACGTGCCTGAAAACAAGCGGTATCGCGTGCGGAAGACCGACGCGGATGGTCGTCCGGTGGGCGCCCTGTCGTATCCGACCGATCCAGACGTCGAAGCCAAGCTGCGCAAGGCTGGCGTGGCCGGCGGCGAGGCGGCGCGCGTGGCGCGAGAAGAGGCAGAGGCGGCCGGCCAGATCAAGACGGTCAAAGCCGGTGACTACTGCGACGACGTGCCCGTGAAGAGCCTCACGTGGCTGCTCGCCCAGAAGATGGTCGAGCAGGTCGAAGAGACCGTCAACCTGCAGGAACCCAGGAAGGACACGTAAGCCGATGGCCAACTACGGACCGACCAGCGTGCCGTTCTTTCTCGTGGGCGGGCGTGATCTCCTCGCCTCGATCGTCTTTGATTTCGAGGATGGGATCGAAGCCGACACCGAGGAATCCCACGGGCTCGGCGGCACCGGCTGGAAGGAGCACAAGGCCACCGGGATTCGCAAGGCCATGCTGTCGCAGCGCGGCTTCTTCGACGATGCGGTGGACGGCGTGAACGCGGCGCTGAACGGCGCGCAGATGACGGCGCAGGTGATCACGTACGGCGTCAGCGGCGGGGCGATCGGCGCCAAGCTGATCGGACTCTCGGGCGCGTTCGCCTCGACGTATGTCCGCGCCTTGTCGCGTACAGGGATTCATAAGGCAAACGCCACGTATACCGTCACCGGGGTGAAAGAAGAAGGGCGCCTCCTTCACGGCAAGACCGCGGAGGCAGGCGCCACCTGGAATACCGACGCGACGCCCGCCGACGATGGGGTGTCGTCCTCGAATGCGGGTGGGTCCGCGTATTTGCAGGTGCCGGCCCTGACGCTTGGGGGCTACACCAGCGCCACCGTGAAGATCCGCCACAGCAGTGACAACGTCACCTTCGTGGACCTCGGCACCTTCGCGGTCGTGACGGCCAAGCCGACTGCGCAGCGCATCACGGTGCCGGGGACGGTCTTTCGCTACCTCTCGTCGTCTGGTGCCTGGAACGGCGCCGGCGCTGGCCAGAGCATCACGCCGGTGGTCGGGTTCGCGCGAGGGTAGAACATGACCAGGCATCAGGGAGGAAGTATGAGACGACTGCGCATTATCCTGCTCGTGGTGGCGACCGTGGCCCTGGCGCCGGTGGCCGGGTCCGCCGTGCCCATTGCCTACGAGTCACTCACGGTCGGGGCGACCGCGGTGGGTCTGGCGTTCAGCACCCTCAATCACGACGGACGGCAGATACGCCGGTGCGCGGGCCGTCTCGAGACGGCCCAGGTGCGGTATCGGTTCGATGGGACGAATCCCACGGCGACCGAAGGCATCGTGGTGGAGATTGGCGACTGGTTGGAGATCGATCGCCACGAGGTGGCCACGGCGGCGCGCTTCATTCGCACCGGCGCGACGTCTGGTGTGTTTCGGGTGCACTGTTGGTAACCCGGGGAATCGCGCTGGCGCTCGGCGTCGCCCTCCTGTTGGTCTGCGGTCCCGCGTCGGCACAGGTCAAGATCGTGCCGACGCCGGCGAGCGCCCGGTATCTCGCGTCTGGACAGACGCCGACCATTGCGTCCGGTTTTGGCACCACGCCGGCGATCGCCGGGAAGGACGCCGCGGGACGGGTCACAGTCGGCACGGGCGGCGTCGCGCTGACCGGCGTGCTCACGTTTTCCGTGGCCTGGACGACGGCGCCGGCCTGCGTGGCGAACGACGAAGTGACGACGCTGCTCGTCAAAGCCACGGCGACGACCACCACGCTGACGCTGACGAGCGCGACGGCGTGGGCGGCTGGCGACACCCTGACCTGGGTCTGCATCGGGTATTGATGGCTGGCGTGACCGATGCGCCGGCATGGGTGGTCGACGCCGCGCATGACGCAGGCGTGATGGAACGGAACGCGCTGCGGTTCATCTACGAATCGGATGAGGGCGGTCACGCGGATGTCGTCGCGGCGCGCACCGTCCTGCGACTCGCGCGAGGGCTTCGACGCAAATTGGAAGGGTGGCAGCGGCGCGAGGCCGACGCCACCGCGCGATAGACGACATCGGGAAAGTTCTGAACGTTCGCCAAGCTCGCCGCGCTCCGTGCGGCCTCCTTTCGAACGCTGTGACCGCTAACAGCGCACGTGTGTGAAGGAGAGCAGCAGCAATGGCCAACTATGGACCGACCAACATCATCATCAAGGTAGACGACGCGGGCGGCATCCTCCGCACGATGACGCCCTACATCCTCAGCATCAACGACATGTCCATCGAAGCGGTGATGGAA
>DATLXE010000401.1:0-7144 GCA_035575795.1 Gemmatimonadaceae bacterium | reverse complement strand
TCCATTCCCAGGACAACGGTACATGTCGAGGGGAAGACCGCCGAGTCGCTGCTCAAGCTGCTGGAAGAGCTGGAGGAGTTGGACGACGTGCAAAAGGTCGCCGCGAACTTCGACATGGACGTTGCGCAGCTTTCGGGCGCTTAAGGCTGTCCTTGTCTCACGATCTCGTCGTTACCGGGTCCACACCATCACTACCGCACAGTTGCCGGCATCGGCTTTGAACTGGAGAGGCGTTGAGGGACCCTGGTAGACCTCGATTCCGAGAATGTCCGTTTTTCTCAGAGATGAATTAATGTCCCTCGCCCGCTTGTCCTGAACTTCGTCCAGAATCTCCGTGACCTGCCTGTTTACAGTCGCTCCGGTCGTTCTCAGCGTCGGGCTCCCCCACGGAACACCGTTAACCACGTATTGAACGCACCCATGCGTATCGTTGAGTGAGCTTCCGCCGGCGCGAGCGCTTGAGACACGCACGTTCCCATACTTATCGTATCCGACTGTTATGCCCGGTATTTTGCGCAATAAATCGGTGAACTGAGTCGCGCTGGTCCGCGCGATCTCATCTGCGGTGATGTACTTTCCGGTACCCGTTTTCATGCGTTCCGAGAAGCCAACGGCCTCGAGCGATCCTCCCGGCCTGGCACTTACTACTACGGGATCGAGGAGGACACCTCGCTTTCCCAATTGTATCGTCAGGTAGAGGGGCCGCTGGGGAGAGAGGTCCACCGCCACATCCTGAGGATCATAGCCCAACTGGCGGAGCGTAAGCACGCGGCTGCCGGAAGGCAGACTCGCCAGTGCGAAGTTTCCTGAGACATCGGTGGTGGTTTTCAGACCCGTCCCGGAAAGCTCGATTTCCACACCGGCGAGGTAGGACCCGTTCGAGGCGATTACCCGCCCCCCTACTGCCGCTCTCGATCGTTCCGTCAGGAGCGCATCAGGAGGCGGCAAGAGAAGGCTCCTGATGGCAACACCTGGAACAGTGTCGGTCAGGGAAATGGGCAGCTCCGACGTCATTTGCTTGCCACGCACAGCGCGCTGAACTGCTGTCAGAGGAGTCGGCAATCCGCAAATCGTATAGCTGCCCGCCGCGTTCGTGCTGTCGATCGCGGTTTGGGGCACCATGCGCACTCCAAAGTCTTTCGAGACTTCATAGCGAGTCCAGGTGACCAGCACCTGGGCCCCGGCAATCGGTTCAAGCGTCACCGCATTCGCGACTCTTCCCATCACGGCTGACGTCGAGAGACCGTACTCGGAGGCGGGACACTTTGCTGCAAGGAGTGTCGCAGCAGATGGAATCGCGAATCGCACTGCGCCGACACTATCGGGCTTCAGGTAGAATTTGGCGGTGTTGAGCGAGATCCCAAGACTATCGAGGAGAGGGTGGAAGACTCCGAGCTGATAGGAGCCAGCCTCCAACCCCGAAAATCGGAACTCACCCAACGAGTCGGTCGCGCCGGAAGTTCTGCTCGCGCCGTCGACCATAACCTCGGCGGCGGCTAGAGGTTTCCGGTGAAGGCTGTCGAATACAATTCCTACGATCGATGCGGCGTGACCGGGATTCGTGTCAGCACGAGAAGTCGGACGCAGCGGAGGTTGTTGGCCGATTACCGGTCGGCCAAGGAGGAGAACTGCACCCGCGACAATCAGGCACAGCTGATAGGCGTACGTGAGAGTTCGCTTGCCCCTCTCTGCCTGCTGCGAGTAAGACTCCGGCAGCAATTGCGCTACCCCCCGAGGGCCCAAAACCCAGGATTCTCGGGTCGCCTCCGGATTGGACACGAGGTCTTCGTCTCGCACGTCCCTCACAGACAGAGAGGCAATCTGACCTACTGGTTACTGGAAGTCCCTACTGGCAAGTCCCGTCGAGACAGGGGCCGCAACAGCGCTCATTAGGCCCGGTGGGACAAAGTGAGCCGGGGGCAAGACAGAACATGGACTGCTCCGTATTGCACGCGGTTTGAGGGGTCGGTTTGATCGAGCCGACAGTTGTCGCGATAATTACTAGCGACATAATGCTTATCCAGATTCTCCGCTTCATTGTTTTCACCCTAGAGTCATAGATAAAGGCAAATATGGATTCCCTAGACCAGGCGGGCAAGGCTAGTGTGCCTTACGTTTGAGCTCATCCGACGGATCACGGTGTAGGCTGAATATTCAATTTGGGTGGGGTAAAGTGCATGATACACCAAGAGTGTCCGCAATCTCCCCCGAATCCTATCAAAGCGGCTAAGCATACCAAGTGTTAAGTCAAAAAAAAGAGTTTTTCGTCAATACGCTTGTGTCACTCCTGACGGTAGGCGCCATGATCACGCTCGGACTACGAGTGCACGCCTACTTTTCGAAGCCGAAACCAGCGTCGCAGTCCGAGCCGACTCATGTAGCTGACTGGAAGCAATACGCAACCGTAGGGACGCGAATCGGCGCGCCGCATGCACCGGTTGTAGTCACAGTTTTTGAAGACTTTCAGTGCCCCTTCTGTAAATCATTGGCTTCTGATCTGCTTGCGGCTCGTCAAAGACGTCCTTCAGCCCTCGCCGTTGTCTACCGGCAATATCCACTGTCGAGTCATTTTCACTCAAATGGAGCGGCACGGGCAGCGCTTTGCGCTGGGCGACAAGGTGTTTTCGAGCAGATGCACCGCAAACTCTACGAGGAACAGGATTCCATCGGGCATAAAGCATTTCTAGAATTCGCCCGCGAGTCTGGTGTCTCAGACCTTGGTGCCTTTGAAAAATGCCTCGATGATCCAAAGATACAAACGGAAATCAAGCGGGATAGCTTAGCCGGCGTTCGGCTTGGTATAAGCGGCACACCGACACTTCTAATTAATGACCTAAAACTGGTGGGTTCCCCAGGAGGACGACTGCTTGATAGTTACATCGACGCGCTGATAGACGGCCGGCATCGAAGTCGATGAATATGCCGACGCCAATCGCTGGAGACTTTTTTGCTTCACCCGAGGGACGTCCGGTTGGCGGCGTTCGATGTGAAGGAGCGCGCAAAGAAGGATCTCTTAAATGGCCCCGAGTATCGTAACTGTCCTCGGGATCGATCCCGGCACGGCTGTTACCGGGTACGGCGTCGTGCGGAAGGACGATCGCAACTCGCTAACGCTGGTAGAGTGCGGTGTTATACGCACGAAGCCGCGGGATGCGCTCGCTCAGCGGCTGGTGGAAATTCACGAAGGCATCGGCGAGCTGATCCGGCGCCACCAGCCGACGGTGCTCTCGATCGAGGACATCTTCTACGCGCGGAACGTGCGTACTACGGTGGTACTCGGGCATGCGCGCGGTGTGATATTGCTCGCCGGCGCGCGGGCGGGGCTCGAGATCCACGAATATCCGCCGGCGGAGATCAAGAAAGCGGTCGCGGGGACGGGCGCTGCAACCAAGGTGCAGGTGCAGTTCATGGTCGCGCGCCTGTTGCGCCTCAAGTCTGCGCCTCAGCCATCAGATGCGGCGGACGGGGTCGCCGCGGCGCTCGCTTTTGCGCTCGCACCGAGATTGCCGGCGGTTGATTTCTTCGGCGTGCGCTCGTGATCTCGCAGGTCACGGGAAAACTCGTCGCGAAGGATCTCGACACACTCGAGGTGATGACGGGCGGCGGCGTGGCGTACGAGCTGACGATCCCGCTCAGTGTTTACGAGACGCTGCCGCGCACGGGCGAGGCAGTAACGCTGCAGACCTCGCTGGTTGTGAAGGAGGACTCGTGGCAGCTCTTCGGCTTCGTGAGCGTATTCGAGAAGCGGTTGTTCGAGAAACTGCTCACTGCCAACGGCGTCGGTCCGGCGCTGGCGATCGGGCTGTTGTCGGCGCTCTCGGCGACGCGTCTCATTCGCGCGATCCAGGAAAAGGATATACCGACACTTCAGGGCGTCCCGCGCGTGGGGCGGAAGAAAGCGGAGCGGCTGATACTGGATCTCGGTGACAAGCTCGATGCGCTAGGCGAATCTTCGGGAGGTCCGGGAGTCGCGCCTGCGACTGCGGCGGCAGATGACGCGTTGCGCGCGCTCGTGTCGCTTGGCTACTCGACGGCAGATGCGGAGCGGGGTGTGAGAAAGGCGCTCGATGCGGGCGCGGGTGGATCATCCGCGCCGGACCTGATTCGGGCGGCACTGGCCAAACTTGGAGGCAGATAATGGTGACGAACAGAAACATGACGGCCCGGTGGATTGCCAGCGTGGGGCTTTTCCTTCTCGGCGGCGCGTGCACATCGGTTCCGGCGTTGTCCACACCGCCTGCGCCGCCTACGCCGGTCCCGGAGGTCCGGCCGCTCCCGCTCCTCGCGCAGCCGCTTACACCGGTTGAGATCCAGATGCGCGATGCCGTGCGGCTGCACTACAATGAGTCGATCGCCCTGCTCGAGCGCGCCGTGAACATCCCCAGCGGGTCGCTGAACCGTGCGGGCGTGAAGAGAGTTGGAGATCTTTTCGCGGCCGAGCTGCGCGGCCTTGGATTCGAGACCGAGTGGGTAGCGATGCCGGATTCGATTCGTCGTGCCGGGCACCTGGTGGCGATTCACCGCGGCACGCTTCGCCCGCGCCTGCTCCTCATCGGACATCTCGACACGGTGTTCGAGGGAGACGGGCAGCGCTGGGTTCAGGAGGATACGATCGCGCGCGGAGCGGGAACGAGCGACATGAAGGGCGGCGACGTGGCGATGATACTGGCTCTGCGCGCACTCTCCGACGCGGGGCGGCTCAAGGACATGCACGTGACGGTCGTCATGACGGGCGACGAGGAATCAACCGGCCAGCCGCTCAGTGTGTCGCGTGCGGCGCTCCTCGAGGCGGCGCGAAACAGTGATCTGGCGCTTGTCTTCGAAGGCGGCACAGCGACGCGCGTTGCAATCTCCCGCCGGGGCGCGAGCAGTTGGAGCCTGACAGTCAACGCGCGGCAGGCGCATTCGTCGGGAATCTTCAGTGAAGGGGCGGGTTTTGGGGCGGCGTACGAGGGTGTGCGCATTCTCGACGAATTTCGCCGCCAGATGGCTGGAGAGCGGGGGCTCACGTTCAACATCGGCATTATGGCGAGCGGCGCGAACGTCGTCCGGGACACGGTGCGCGCGGCACTTGTAGTGGACGGCAAGCACAACATCATCCCGCCTGTCCTGAACGCCTCCGGGGATCTTCGCTTTCTTACCGAAGCACAGAAGGACTCGGCGCGGGCACGAATGCGAGCGATCGTCGCCCGCCCGCTTGCGCAAGCACAGGGAACGATCACGTTCGAGGACAGATATCCCGCCATGCCGGTGACAGCGGGGGGTGAGCGGCTCCTCGCGATCTTCGACGCGACGAGCCGTTCGCTCGGGTATCCCTCGGTGTCGAGCGGCTCGCCGGAAAGCCGCGGCGCGGGAGATGTGTCGTTTGTGGCGCCCATCATTCCGGGCATCGATGGCCTCGGCGTTGCGGGCTCGGGCGCGCACTCGCCTCGCGAGCAGGTTTACCTGCCGTCGATAAGACTGAGCGCGGAACGGGCGGCGGTATTCATGAGCAGGCTCGTGGATCAGTGGAAGTAAGGCAGGTCTGCGGGAGCGATCCACGTGCGCCTGGACTCTCGCCTACTGGATAGGGGAAGTACGAAGCGTAAGATTCGGGAAGTGACGGCAACTTCAATCGGCGGGAGGATCAATGAAATCACTTCGGCTTCTTCTGGTCGCGGGCATCGCTGGAACTCTGGGTTGCGCCGCCGCGCCAGGGACGACGGCAGGCACTCCAACGCGCAACCGTGAGATCATCACGCAGGAGGAGCTTGCGCTGAGTACGAGCACGACTCTCTACGATGCGATTCAGAGCCTGCGCCCGGCGATGGTACGAAGCCGCGGGCGGATGTCGAGCACTGTCGACGAATCGAACTTCCCGAGGGTCTACGTGGACGGGCAGTTGTACGGCGACATCGGTGCCCTCCGAAACATGTCGGTCGCCCAGGTGCGTGAAGTTCGCTATTCAAGCGCGGCCGAGGCGACGACCAGGTTCGGGACTGGCCACCCGGCTGGTGTCATTGAAGTGATGATGAAGAGATAGAGTGGTGTCTGTACCAGGAAGTCGCAGTTGACCACCGGCGTCGTGGCTGCCCGCGCGCGGACCGCGATTCGCGCCAGCACCTTTACCGAGTCGGTGATACGCGAGATGACACGCGTCGCCAACCAGTACGGCGCGATCAACCTCGCGCAGGGCTTTCCCGACTTTCCGATGCCCGCGCCGATGAAGGACGCGGCCTGCGCGGCGATCCACGGCGACATCAATCAGTACGCGATCACCTGGGGCAGTCCGGCCCTCCGGCTGGCGATCGCCGAGAAGTACCGGGTGTGGTACGGGATGGACGTGGATCCCGAGCGCGAGATCACGGTGTGCTGCGGAGCGACAGAAGCGATGGCGGCAGTGTTCCTCGCGCTGATCGATCCGGGCGACGAGGTGATCATCTTCGAGCCGTACTACGAGAACTATGGTCCCGACGCGATCCTTGCCGGTGCGAACCCGGTGTTCGTACAGCTGGAGCAGCCCGACTGGAAGTTCGATCCAGACAAGCTGCGTGCGGCATTCTCGAACAAGACGCGCGCGATTGTGGTAAACACCCCGCACAACCCGACAGGCCGCGTATTCACGCGGGACGAGATCACGCAGATCGCCGACCTGTGCCAGGAGTTCGACGTGATCGCTATCACGGACGAGATCTACGAGCACATCAGGTATGCGGGCGGTCATCACGTGCTGGCGACGTGGCCGGGGATGCGGGAGCGGACGGTGACGATCTCGGGGCTGTCGAAGACGTTCTCGTGCACGGGTTGGCGACTCGGCTACGCGATCGCGCCGCCGGAGTTCAGCTCGCCGATCCGGAAGGTGCATGACTTCCTGACGGTCGGAGCACCGGCGCCGTTGCAGGCTGCGGGCGCGTTGGGGATGGCGTTCGATGCTGACTACTACAATCACATGGCGCTGGAGTACCGCGCTCGCCGGGGAATCATGTGCTCCGCGCTCGATGCCGCGGGGTTCAAATACTCAGCGCCCGAGGGAGCCTACTATATACTGGCCGATTTCTCCGCGATCTCCGATCTCGAGTCGCGCGAGTTTGCGATCTGGCTGGCGAAGGAGGTTGGAGTAGCAACCGTTCCGGGACTCAGCTTCTATTCCCAGCCCGACGCGGGA
>DATLXE010000400.1:0-10342 GCA_035575795.1 Gemmatimonadaceae bacterium | reverse complement strand
GGGTCGCCTGGCAGCCGCTCACGGACAGTGGGATGAGGCGATCGCATACGCCGAGGCATCGATTGCGACGGTGCTCGATCCCGCTACTCTGGGATTTATCGCAAGCGCATATACGGCGAGCGGGGATACTGCGCGTGCGGCCGAGTACGAGCGAGCGATGGACGTGGCGCTGTCCGGACAGCCGGGTTCACACCATCGTGCGTGGAGCCTGTACATGCTCGATCACGGCCGCCGCGTCGGGGAAATTATCCAGCGAACCGAGACCGAGCTGCGGACGCGTAAGGACATTTACGGGTACGACCTCCTCGCGTGGGCGCTGCACAAGGCGAACCGAAACCGGGAGGCCCAGTCGATGATGGCGTCCGCGCTGCGTCTCGGAACGCGCGACCCGCTCCTCTTTTACCACGCTGGGACGATCGCCCATGCTGTCGGTGACGATGCCCAAGCTCGGAGATACCTCGGTGAAGCGCTCGAACTCGACTCTGTCACACGTCCCCACTACGCGGCTGCAGCTCGGCACACACTTGGGCTCATCGATGCGAAGCGCGATGCCGAGCGCTCGTTTCCTGCCCGGCTCGTTGCGCAATCACGGCGGGCCATTCAAGGCCACGTCTTACGTTGAGTTACGGGTGCGGGCTAACGCAGCACCGCTCTCACCAGGGCAATCGCCAAGTAACTAGTGCATTGCGTGCGGTCTCAAGACGGCGGCGAGCTCTGGCCGTAAGATGACCGCCAGTGCCGCAACGACCAGTATCACTCCGGTGATCCGTGCGGTGCGTCCGCCACCCGGGAGAACTTTCTCCGCGAATGGTTTAGCGCCAGTGCCTGAGAAGAATTGAGGTGGTGGAAATAGCGGTGCAATCGAACGTGTGGATGCCTCCCGACGTACGATTGGACCTCCTCTCGCACGAGAGGAAGGATGTTCATCCACGCTTGATCATTCGGGAGGATGTGAGCCTTCTCGAAGTCCTTTCCTCTGTAACGAAACATGCCCGGCGAGGCAATTCCGAGACTCTGAATCTTGTAAGCGGCAAGATGCGCGCAAAGCCTATCCTGCTAACGCGACGCCATTATTTGTCTGCCTCATTATCGACCTGGTGGATTACTTGTCTTGCGGAAGAGCGCGAAAGCTCGCAACCGGCCGTCGCCAGATCCGCCTATTCGCTGCTAGATGGTGGGCTTGCCAATCCAAAATACCGCTCAAAGAAGGCGCCTAGCCTCTCAAGGACTGTGCGCTTCTTCGTCGCGTGGGCTGCGTCAGCAGTAAATCTGGATACTGCTGGCAGAATCTTCGTGATTGCGGTTCCCGCAGTCGGGACCGACCCGTCCCGGAAGGCGTTCTCCATGAAACTTTGTGTCGCCGCACCATCTAAGCCCTCTTCGGCGATGATGCGGTTCAGCTCCTCGGCCTTTCGCGCCGCAATGAACTCCACCCACGCCGCGTCCACCTTGGCGGTGATGGAAACGGAATCCACGAACTGCTCGATCAGATCCTTCTTGTTGCGCAGGGAAGGACTGGCGGCGACAGCGCGTTCGATACTCTCGCGGATCTCCTGGTCCTTTCCGGTGCCCATTGCCTTCAGGTACTGTTCGACCAGCAACAGGATATAATCGACGTTGACCTCGACCTGCTTGATCAGCTCTATCTCGAAGACAACATCGTCGTTGATCGTCTCCTTCTCGGCTGCCGCGAGGCTGCGAAACTCGGCGTACAGATTCAGGTACATGCTCTGATAGTCTTGAAAGTCCCGGGGACTGAGTATCTCGTTCCCGGCAAAATCGTCGAAGGCCGTGAGGATGTTCCGCAGCTTCAGGATAGCCCCGAATATCCTGATGAAGTCCTTCTGCGCGCGTTCCCCGACGATCACGTGGCCCAGCGGAAACCCACTCACCAGATCACCAACGAGCTTCTGGTACTCCCCGTAGTACTCGCCGTACGGTTTGAGGAGCACAATGCCCTTCGCGTCCTTGTTACCGAACAGCGCCAAAGCGTCGTTGGTCTCCTTCTCAAGATCGCGAAAGCTGATGATGTTGCCGTACGTCTTGACCGAGTTGAGAATGCGGTTGGTACGCGAGTAAGCCTGAATCAGTCCATGTGCCCGCAGATTCTTGTCAACCCACAGCGTGTTGAGGGTGGTCGCGTCAAAGCCGGTCAGGAACATATTGACGACAATAACCAGGTCGAGTTCGCGCTTCTTAAGGCGCTGTGACAAATCCTTGTAGTAGTTCTGGAATTTGTCGGCGGAGGTGTCAAAGCTGGTTCCAAAGAGCGCGTTGTAGTCTGTGATCGCTCGGTCGAGGAAGTCGCGCGAACCCTGGTCCAGCCCCTCGGTCTCGAACGCCTCATCATCCAGCAGCCCGCCCGCAATGTCCTCATTGACGGCGAAGCTGTAGATGAGGCCAACCTTGATCCGGCGGCCGGCCGGCACGGCCTCCTGCTGTCGAACGAACTCACTGTAGTAGCGCTTGGCCGCGTCGATTGAGGCTGTGGCGAACAGCGAGTTGAACCCGGCCAGCCGCCTGCCGTCGTGCGTGTAGGTGGCGCTGCGCTTTGTCTTCTGTTCGAAATGCTCGCGGATGTACCCCACGACCTGCTCGATCCGTTCCGGAGCGAGTAACGCCCGCTCCGTGTCGATGGCCGCTATCTTTTTGTCCCGAACGTTCGGCGCCGTCTTGATGGTGTTGATGTAGTCGATACGGAAGGGCAGCACATTCTTGTCGTTGATCGCATCGACGATGGTGTACGTGTGCAGCCGCTGGCCGAACGCCTGCTCGGTCGTCCGCAGCTGCGGCGATCCGGTCGTTCCAGCGTTGTCCGCGAAGATCGGTGTGCCCGTGAAGCCGAACAGGTGGTAGCTGCGGAATGCACGCGTGATCTCCACATGCATGTCGCCGAATTGGCTGCGGTGGCACTCGTCGAAGATCACAACCACGTGTTGGCCGTACACCGGGTGCTTGCGGTTCCGTCCGACGAAGACGCTTAGCTTCTGGATCGTAGTGATGATGATCCGGGCGTCGGGGTCCTCCAGTTGCCGCTGCAGGACCGCCGTCGAGGTGTTCGAGTTGGCTGCGCCCTTCTCGAAGCGCTCGTACTCCCGCATCGTCTGATAGTCCAGGTCCTTACGATCCACCACAAACAAGACCTTGTCGATGCCCGGCAAGCCGCGCGCGAGCTGGGCCGCCTTGAAGCTGGTGAGGGTCTTGCCGGACCCGGTTGTATGCCAGACGTAGCCCCCCGCCTCGATGCTGCCGAGTTGCTTGTGGTTCGTGGCCGTCGCGATACGCTGCAGGATCCGCTCGGCGGCGGCGATCTGGTACGGCCTCATGACCAGGAGCTTGCGGTCGACATCGAACACACAGTACTTCGTCACCAGGTTCAGTAGCGTGTGTTTGGCGAAGAACGTTTTCGTGAAGTGCACCAGGTCCGTGATGGGCCGGTTCCTGGCGTCCGCCCACCAGGAGGTGAAGGCGAAGCTGTTGGACGTGTGTCTCCTCCCACGCCGGCCGCGCTGCTCCGCGAGGTGCCCCTCGCGCACCGTGTTGCTGTAGTACTTCGTCAGAGTACCGTTGCTGATCACGAACAGTTGCACATACTCGAACAATCCGGACCCGGACCAGAAGCTGTCGCGCTGGTAGCGATCGATCTGGTTGAAGGCTTCTCGGATGTCCACTCCGCGGCGCTTGATCTCGACGTGCACCATCGGAAGGCCGTTGACCAGAACCGTCAGGTCATAGCGAGTGGCGCGCCGACCGTTGGCCTCGTATTGGTTAATGACCTGCAGCACGTTGTTGTGGATGTTCTGCTTGTCGATAAGATAGATGTTCTTGACGCCGCCGTCATCCCGCGCGAGGACTTGGATATGGTCCTCCTGGATACGCGCCGTTTTTTCAATGATGCCCTCGTTGGCGCTGGCGATCTTTTGCGTGAAGAAGCGCTCCCATTCGGCATCGGAGAAGCTGAGCTTATTGAGCTTTTCGAGGTGACGCCGCAGATTCGCCACCAGCTCCGCGTCGCTCGCGATGCGCAAATGTTCGTACGCCTGCTGCTCCAGTTGAGCGATTAGGTGGCGTTCAAGATCCGCCTCGCTCTGGTAGGCTGATTCACGCACGCCCTCCGGCACGAACTCGGCGACAACAGTGCTCTCTTCAGAGACTGCAATCGGCTCGTACCGTGCCGAGACCTGGGTCACGATGCACCCTTTACCCAATACGGAGCCAGCTGCAAGGTCAGGCCGCTTCCCGGAAAGTGAGCAGAAGGTCGCGGTAATGCTCGTATTGCTGCCGCCGGGCTTTGAGTTCGGACGGGAGCCGAATTGAGAGGTCGTTTAGCAGCGCGTCGAACCGGTCGAGGATGGCGACGATGCGGCGCTGTTCGTCGACGGGTGGGACCGGGATGCGAATCCTTTCCAAGCTCCCGCTTGAGACCCGGATCATCTTTGCTCCAGCGGCGTACTTGATTTTTTGTTCGTTGAAGCGGCTGGATTGGAACACGTAGGCCGCATACTTCGGGTCTAGCGAGTGCGCGAAGATGTAGCAATCGTCGTGTGCAGCCACGTCATCGTTACCGAGCCAAGCGACCGCCTTGCAAACGTCCTCTACGTTTTCTCCCGTACCCGCGATTACCAGATCACCTTTTGTCGCCATGCGAAGAGTTGCCGCGAGTGCGGGGCGTAGAAAGGATTTCGTTCTGCTCGCCGCTAGTCCGTAGTGCGTATAGATCTCGCCGTAATGGATGCAACCAACTCCAGACTCAACAAAGTCCTTGATCGTGAATCGCCGCCCTCTGGTGAAAGTGCCGACTTCACCTAACGCTCTCATTTGCATTTCCCCGGCGTCGCGGAGCAGGGCGTCGCGGTAGTACTCATACTGGCGCCTACGCGCTTCCAGCTCCGCTTCCAGCTCCGCTTCCAGCTCCGAGAAACTGTCAAGCGCCGTAGCGATCTCTCGTTGTACCTCAATGGGGGGAATTGGAATCCGAATCTTTGCCAGACTCTTTGCCGATACATCGACGACCTTTGTGCCTGTCGCAAGTTTTTTCTTCTCGGCCAAGAAGCGGGGCGTTTGAAAGTAGTAGGCGAGGTATTTCGGATCTTCGCTGTGTTTCAGGACAGTCGCGTGACCACCCGTGACTATCTGCGAGTCACCGAGCCAGGCGACTGCCTTACAGACATCCTCGACGTTCTCGCTGGTGTTCGTGACAATCACGTCACTCGGATCGACCTTGGCGAGCCGCTCAGCCTTTTCCCCCGAAATGAATGACCGAGTCTCGGTCGTCCAGGTGTCATACCACGTGTAAATCTGTCCATAGTGGATGCAGCCGATTCCAGATGCGGCAAAATCGGACTTCGGCATCCCATTGCCGCGCACCAGCTGGCAGAAATCCCCAATGGCTTTGTACGGGACACCGTCTGGACACAGTTTAGCAAGTAGACCGGCGACCCGACTCACGTGTTGGCGCCCTCAAGATCGGAAACGATGGCGTCAATTTGTGTGCGCAATTCCTGCTGCCGCGTTACAATCTCAGCGATCTCAGCATTCAGTACCTTGATGTCCACTGTCTCCGTGATTTGCTCCCCCACGACCCATAACGAGACCGAAATGTTGTAGCTATTCTCGGCGATATCGCCGTTTTGAACCAGCCGCGCAAAATGCGGGATATCCTTCCGCCCCGTGAAGGCAGCCAGGATGTTCTGCCGGTTCCCCTCCGTGAGCTTGTTCTTGTTCCCCCCGCGCGCAAACTCCGCTGAAGCGTCAATAAACAGCGTTGCGTTGTCGCGCTTGGACTTTTTCAACACGACGATGCACGTGGCGATTGTGGTACCGAAAAAGAGGTCGGGCGGTAGCTGAATGACCGTATCGACGTAATTGTTGTCGACGAGGTACTGCCGGATCTTCTGCTCCGCTCCTCCTCGGTACAGCACCCCGGGAAACTGCACGATGGCCGCCGTCCCGCTCACCGCAAGCCACGAGAGCATGTGCATCGTGAACGCGAGGTCGGCTCTACTTTTAGGGGCGAGCACACCGGCCGGAGCGAAGCGTGGGTCGTTGATCAGCAGCGGGTTGTCGTTGCCGGCCCACTTGATGGAGTACGGTGGGTTGGAGACGATGGCCTCAAACGGCTCGTCGTCCCAGTGCGCTGGCTCTGTGAGCGTATCGCCGTGCGCGATGTCGAACTTTTCGTAGTTCACGTCGTGCAGGAACATGTTGATCCGGCACAGGTTGTATGTGCTCAGGTTGATCTCCTGGCCAAAAAACCCCTGCCGAACGTTTTCTTGTCCCAACACCTTCGCGAACTTGAGCAGAAGCGACCCGGAGCCGCAGGCAGGATCGTACACTTTGTTGACGGCTTTCTTGCCGACAAGGGTGATGCGAGCCAAAAGCTCGGAAACCTCCTGTGGTGTGAAGAACTCACCTCCTGATTTCCCCGCGCTCGACGCGTACATCGTCATCAGGAACTCGTACGCGTCGCCAAAAGCATCGATAGTATTTTCCGAGAAAGTACCGAGGTTAAGGTCTCCAATGGCATCCAGCAGTTTGACGAGTTTCTCGTTTCGCTTGGGTACGGTCGGGCCGAGCTTGTTGCTATTCACGTCGAGTTCGTCGAAGAGACCCTTGAAGTCGTCCTCGCTCTCGGTGCCGATCGACGACGCTTCGATGGCCTTGAAGACCTTGCTCAGCGTCTCGTTCAGGTCCGCATCCTGGCGTGCTTTCTTACGAACGTTCGAGAAAAGGTGGGAGGGCAGGACGTAGAATCCCTTTTCCTTCACCGTCTCGTCGCGTCCAAGTTTGCCTTGCTTGTCGCTCAGGGTGACGTAGTTGAAGTCCCGATGGCCAGCCTTGCGCTCTTGTTCGTTCAGGTATGCGGTAAGGTTCTCCGAGATAAATCGGTAGAAGAGCATCCCAAGGACATAAGTCTTGAAGTCCCAGCCGTCTACGCTGCCGCGTAGATCGTTGGCGATGCGCCAAATGGTTTTGTGAAGCTCTGCGCGTTCGGCTTCTTTAGTGTTACTCACCTACGAAGACGGTTCATAGATCTGGTTAAACTCCTTTCCCTTCATCGGGCAAAGGAAGCCCGCCCCTCTTGGGCACGACCGTGCCTTATCTAGGATGAGAGGCATCCAACGCACTAGCTCAAGGGTCTGAGGCCAGAAACTCTTACTGGCGAAGCCATCGCCCATGAAGAAGGCAGTCAGCCTAGATTCTCGCCAAGCCGCGCGATTGACCGGATTGCGAGCGATGCGTGGATCACCCGAGATAATAGTCCAGTCCTCTGATTGAATTGCCGCGATCCACTCCGCATCAGGAGTATTCGCTGGAAAACGCGGAGTGAGGTGTACAGCCTCTATTCCGCGCGACCTAATGAATGCCGCGATTCCCTCAGCGGTCGCCTTTGAGATGTTGTTATCGAAAAAGAGGCGCAAGCTTTACGAACGCGAGTGCTCGTACGAGACGGCGTCAGCGACCGATATCGGATCGACGTCATAGATTGCCGAGACGAGCTCGATCGAGTCCTCTGCTGCAACAGCACTGGCGAGGACTGCCGTCTGAACGCCCTCCTCGTCAACAATTGGCGCTCCAAAAGCCCGCTGAGGATCGATGACAATTCTGCGCGACCCGGGTAGCGGCCACCAACGACTAGGTGTATCGCCTTCGTCAAAATCGATCTCCCCAAATAGACAGTCCGCGATTAGCCTTTCAACCTCGTACTGGTTTCGCACCAGATCGAGCAGGACGCGATCGCCCATTTCACTCGCAAAATTGGCGAGTACAGTGTGCCCATCGGTGACAAATCGCTTGCTTGAGAACGGGTGAGTGGTGTGAAGGAGTTCACGTGCGCGCTCCGACGCGATTCGGATCGTCTTCCAACTCACTCCGCGCTCGAGGAATGCGTCGAGGAATCGGATCTCTAAGAGGTCTGCGAAGTCAAGCGTGAGTATTCCAAGCTCACCATGCAATTGTGCAGCTATGATGGGGGGCGATAGTCTCCGCTGGCCGCGATATTTGAATTGGTAGCCGTTGGCCCAACGACGAATGCGCTGAGTGGGCACGCCCGTAAGCCGGGATGCTTCATGCGGCGAATAGACACCGCGGCCGATAAAACGGAAACTTGGCTTGGTCATGTGGAGAGGCCGTCAGAGGGTATCAGCTCGGGCCGGGAGCAGTCTCGGCAGCCATGCAAGATGGGGGCTTGCCCGCGGGCGTGCTAGATCCTTGGGCCGACGTCCAGCCGCGCAGAGCCTGGATGATCTCCAGTCCCTTCTGCACCGTCGTCGGGAAATGCTCGCCGCCCGCCTGGTCGGCCATGTATATGTAGTACGGACGCACGCGCGCCTTGAACAGCTCGTGCATCAGCTTCATCATCACCTTCGGATCGTCGTTCACGCCCTTGAGCAGGACGGTCTGGCAGCCGAGCGAGATCCCCGCCTTCGACAGCCGGTCGAGCGCGGCCACTGCAGCCGGCGTCAGCTCACTCGGGTGGTTGAAGTGCGTGTTCATGTAGATCGGGTGGTACTTCTGCACCATCTCGCAGAACTCGGGCGTCACGCGCTCGGGCAGGTGCGAGGTGATGCGGCTTCCGATCCGAATGATCTCGATGTGCGCGATCGCCCTCAGCTGCGATCGTTAGGCGACTCGCAGCGGCTTGATGCGCGCAACCTTGCCCTTAAGCGCTCGACTGGCCTCCCAGAGATCGACGGCCCGCTGAGCGTTTATCCAGAACTCAGGTGAGTTACCAAAAACGCGAGACAGGCGAATAGCCATTTCAGGACTTAGCGCCCTACGACCACGAAGGAGCTCTTTGACCGACTGACGCGAGACACCGGCAGCGTTCGCCAGCCCAGCGACTGTAAGCCCGTAATCTGGGAGAAAGTCCTCGCGTAGCATCTCGCCAGGATGTGTGGGCCGGCGCGTCATCGCACGAGTACTTGGAATAGTCATTGGTTCTCCTGCCTAGTGATAGTCACGGACCTCGACATCATACGCATCCCCATCAACGAAACGGAAACAGATGCGCCACTGGTTGTTGATCGAGATCGAATCGAATGCTGTCCCTTACGATCATCCTCGAGCGCGTGAAGCCTGTTTCCGGGCGGCACCTTCAGGTCATCGAGCCGGGCAGCGAGATCCACATACTCTAGTTTGCGCGCAGCGCGGGACCACCTGAACTATTCATGTAGGCGGCCGATGTTTACCCTTCATAATCTCAAGGAGTGCCTCGATCTTCCACACGGTGCCGAGCTGGGCGAGGAACTCGTCGTCGCCAATGCGCCCGGAGTAAAGGCCGACCAGTGTACGACCCCGGCCGATGATCGTTTGGCTCGCATCCGTAGCATCCTCGGGTAACCAATACCCCACGATTTGCGCGACAACCGGTGCCCCTGACATCCCTTGCCTCGTCGCAGTGTCGATTAGCATTTTTGGCAACTCGTCGATATCGATATTGGGCTCCGAAGCGAGACTCCCGCGCTTCCAGAGGGGAAGCAGGCCGCCTCCGCTTATTCCCTTGGGATAGCCCAAGACAAAGACATCGAGACCAGGCGCTGGTGGTACGGCCTCGAACTCCTCCTTGTTGATCGGGAAACCCCGAACGCCAGCCGGCAAAGAAATCTCGATAGCGACAGCATCGACATTGTCCCCATGCAAGGGATGCTCAAACCAGTCTGGCTGGCCTTCTGAGTCGTAGAGATCTACCTGAATTCCGATCCAGCCGGGGCCCTCAGACTTCCACAGCGCGACACCCAGGTTATCGGGGATGGCAGCGGTACTGTGGAGGGGTACCCGAGTGACCGCGTGCCGACCAGTGACATTGTGCCTTGCCGTCAGCAGGTATAATTGGCCGTCGAGGTCGTATAGAAATCCCGTCCCCATAGCGAGCTCGGTGCTACCCTTGCGCGGATAAAGCGGAAATGGAACGCGCGAGAGCGAATCGCCAAGGTGGGGAGGCTTTGTCATGAGCTACGTCTAACGCCTTATTTCAGCTGCATGGATCTACCCATTGCGGCGAAGCCTCATCCGAAAAGTGCTTGGTAGGTTGCAACGTTAGTTAGGCCGGCCGCGAAACACAATCGAGGATTCGCCTCTATCGGCGTTTGCCTGCAGAACTTGCTGGCGGGGTGACGTCCTCCCCAAAAGCGGAGTCACTCAGGCAGTGAGTCGTTGGGGTGAATTGTCGTTCCTTTTGAGATCTTCTGCAAACTCGGCGGGGGTTCGGCCGGCAAGACTGCTGTGCGGACGCCCCTCGTTGTAATCTCTTCGCCAGCTCTCGATGACCTGTTGAGCGTGCGTGATGCTGGTGAACCACTCGGTACTCAGGCATTCCTCCCGGAAGCGACCGTTGAAGCTT
>DATLXE010000399.1:0-6459 GCA_035575795.1 Gemmatimonadaceae bacterium | reverse complement strand
TTGGCACTGCCGCTGAATCTTGCGGTTGTGTGGGCGGTGTTCCGGCTGACTGCGTACAGGCAAAGTTTGTCTGTTGGACCGACGGCACGGCAACTGAGAGAGACGCAGATCCCCGCTTCGAGAAGCGTAGCTGAATAGTTTCTAGAGAGGATGGGGCATGCCACTGTTGGCGAAGAGGCGAGAAGCAACGAAGGAACGGCACCCTTCTGCCATCTGAATCGAGGAACCTGCAGACCTCGAATTGGGCAATAGCTTCGGCTTAACTCAAGGTCGTATCCTAGCAACTTGTGTTTCCATGCTTCTCGAAGCAGGCATCTGCGTATTTCTCAGTTTCGTCTTCTCTGAGAAATGAGAAACTAGAACCGAACTTCCTTTCCTTCTTCAGCAGCCTTGTATACCGCCTCCGTGATCCGCATCATCAAAAGCTGATCGTCTGGAGGCTCGTACGGCGTTACCTCGTTCACGATAGAGACGAAGTGCGTGAGCTCGGCGCGGTAAGACTGGAGGAACGCGCTTTCGCGCGCCGCTGCCCCGCTCGGTGACACATCCGTCGCGCGTCCATTCAGCTGCTTCACCACCCTCAGCGGGGCGAGCCGCGCACTGCCGCGGCCCGACAGCACCTCGAACCACCAGCGTTCCTCCTGGCCCACGTAGGCCCACGACACGTCGAAGCTGAAGCTGATCCCTCCCGCGCACTCCAGATGGACGATCATCGCATCTTCCACCGTTGCGGTCCCGCGCGCGCGGTCCATGTGCGCAGTCACACGCACCGGCTCGGGAAAATCGGCAACCCACATCGCCAGGTCGAGCAGAGGGTAACCGTGCTCCAGGAAGGCACCGCCACCAGCTTCGGGGCGCCTGAATCGCCAGCCGGTCGGCGCGCTGCTGAACTGGTACTGCCCCGCTCGCACTCCGATCAGACGCCCGAGCTCTCCACCCTGCAGAAACCGGTAGAGCTGCTGGACGTCGCTGCGAAACCGGTGATTGTTCCCGACGACAACTTTCCGGCCCGAGCTTTTTGCCGCATTCAGGATTCGCTCGACACCACGCGATGTGAGCGAGAGCGGCCGCTCGCAAAGCACATCGACCTTCGACTTGAGTGCGCGCAGCACGTGGGGCTCGTGCAGGTGATTGGGTGTCGCGATGACCACCGCGTCCACCTGGTCGACCTCGAGCAGATCCTCGAGGTCAGTGAACACATCAGGGATCCCCAGCCGCTCGGCGATGGCGCTCGCCTTCGGCCCATCGTTGTCACACAGCGCGACGAGCTTTGCCCCGCGCATCTTGGAGAGTACGGGAAGGTGGGCGAGCTGCACGATCGCCCCCGCGCCAACCAGCGCAATCCGGCACTCGGTCTTCATCCGATAAACAGAAACCGTGTCACTGAATGCGGCCGACCGTCGTGCCGGGGTAATAGGTCTGGAGAATTTCGCTGTAACCCTGGCCAGCGCGCGCCCGTCCGATTGCTCCCCACTGGCACATGCCGATGCCGTGACCGTACCCGCCGCCGGTCACCGTCAGCGACGTGACTTCGCCGCGCGTGCGCGTCGTCGTGAAGTTGAACGACGTGCTGTTCATGATCGCACCCTTCGGGTCGCGCAGCACGAATCGCGTGTCGTTTCCACGCAGCGTGTAAGTCCCGCGCTCGGTGTCGATCAGGAGCGCCTCGACCCGGTTGGACGGAGTGCGTCCCCGCTCGCGGATATTGGTGATCTTTCCCGGCCCGCCCCTTGGTGCCGACGTGTAGTTGGCAAGATACTTGTCCATCACCGCGCGCAGCTGAGGCCCGGTGAACGTGTTGGTCCAGCGGAAGCGTGGCGAAGGATCACAGTAGAAACGGTCGCTGCCCGGAATTCTGTCGCTAACCGGCTTGAGGTACGGTTGGTCGGGCTGGGCATACCACACTTCACTGACGGCGCTGGTCGTTCCGCCGCAGGTGGAATGGTATGGAGTGTTGATCGGCCGCCCGGAGTACAGCACAACCATGTCCCGCGTGGTGACGACGGCCGAATCGGCCTGCGGCTTCTCATCGTCCATTCCACCGTACACCTGGTCCTGTACGGTCGCGTACATGTCGAAGGCACGCTCCGTTGAGAGATGATTGTATGCATACGTGCGCGCCGCGACCGCCTGCGCCTGCACGGCCGCGAACTCCGCTGCCGTGCGGTTGCCGATCTCGCGCGGCACCACGCCGCGCAGGTACGATTCCATCGAGAGCCGGTTGAGCACGAACAGTCCCGTATCGGTGGCACTCACAACGAGCTCGCCACGGTACTTCTTTCCGTTCCATGTCATGAACGAAGTGTTCGAAACCGGCCGCGCCACGAGCGCACCAGGACGCACCTCCCCGTCAGCGCCGGTACCCCGGAAGACCCGCAGGCTTCGGCCCTCGGGAATAATGCGCCAGACATTGACCGGGTTGCCGCGCGCGACGAGACGCTGCCCGTCGCTGTCGTAAAGCCGCCACTCCCCGGTGGCGCCGATCCGCGCCGCCGTGTCGTTCGTGCCGAGCGCAATCCGGACCGGATTGTCTGCCGGCCCCTGGCCGTCAAGCCGGTCGCCGGCTGGCTCGATGTCTCCCGGATCGCCGCGGGACATGAATGAGCCACAGGCGGCGATGCCGAGCAGTGCGAAAAACGACGTAAGCCTAAGCAAGAGCGTACTCCAGTGCGTCCCTCATGCGCTCGAGCGCCATGGCGATCTCGTCATCGCCGTGAGCCGCGGACATGAAACACGCTTCGAATGGTGATGGTGCCAGGTAAATCCCGCGATCGAGGGCCGCGTGAAAGAACTTCCGGAAAAGCGTTACATCACACTGCTTTGCATCGGCAAAGCTGCGCACCGGCTGGTCGGTGAAAAAGAATCCCCACATCGATCCCGCGCTTTGCGCCTGGATCCCAACGCCGAGATCGCTGGCAATCTTACGCAAGCCTTCGACCATTGCGATGGTGCGCTTTTCGATCCGGAAGTGCAGCTCCGGAGTCAGGGCAGAAAGTGTTGCCAGGCCGGCCGCCATTGCAAGCGGGTTCCCCGATAGCGTCCCCGCCTGGTAGACCGGGCCGGCAGGGGCCACCCGCTCCATGATGTCGCGCCGGCCGCCGTACGCGGCCACGGGCAGTCCACCGCCGATCACCTTGCCAAGCGTCGTCAGATCGGCGGTCACGCCGAACCGCTCCCTCGCACCGCCCGGAGCGATGCGGAAACCCGTCATCACTTCGTCAAAGATCAGCAGCGCCCCGTATCGGTCGGCGAGAGTCCGCAGGCCCTCGAGAAACCCTTCACCCGGCGGTATGAACCCGGCGTTACCGACAACCGGCTCGACGATTATCGCGGCGACGCTTCCCTCATTTGCGCGCATCACCGACTCCGCCCCATCGAGATCGTTGAAGGGCGTCGTCAAGGTGAGCGCGGCGAGCGCGGCGGGAACACCGGGAGAGTCGGGGAGGCCAAGCGTCGCAACGCCTGACCCGGCCCGCACCAGAAAGGAATCCGCGTGGCCGTGGTAGCAACCTTCGAACTTGAGGATTGCGTCGCGCCCCGTGAAGGCACGCGCGAGCCGCACCGCGCTCATCGTCGCCTCGGTGCCGCTCGACACGAAGCGCAGCATCTCCACGTGCGGCATGCGCGCGCGAATCTTTTCCGCGAGCTCGACCTCGAGCAGGGTCGGCATGCCGAAGCTCGTTCCACTCGCCATCGTTCGCTCGAGCGCGTCGAGAACTATCGGCGGCGCATGGCCGAGCACGAGCGGTCCCCAGGAGAGAACGAAGTCGATGTACTCGCGCCCATCCACGTCCCAGATTCGCGCGCCCTCGCCGCGCTCGGCGACGACGGGCTCCCCGCCGACTCCCCGGAATGCGCGCACCGGCGAGTTCACTCCTCCCGGAAACAGCTCCCGCGCGCGTGCCATCACATCGGCCGAGCGCATCTAGCGGCCGAAGCTTCCGATCGTGACCTGACTGAGGGGCAGCTCGCGAGAGCGCATTCTCCGTTCCGGCAGCGACGGCAGAGACACAACCTTTATTACCGAGGCCTGGAAGTCGTAGTCGTCGACTACTTCCTCCACCGCGACCTCGACAAGCGTACCCGGGGGCAGAAATTCGTCGAGCCGCGCAATGCCATCGATATCGTCGGCCTGCCAGGGCAAGCGGGCCTCTGATGTCGCGGGTGATTCGCCGGCGCGGTCAACGATCGCAACGGCGCGCTTCCCTGTCCGCTCCTCGTACCGCTCGGCGGTAATCGATCGCTGCAGGTCGGTGAGGCGCTCCAGCCGCTCACGCTTGAGCGCATCCGGAACGTCGTCGGCATAACCGATCGCGCGGGTCCCCTCCTGCGGGGAATAGGTGAACGCGCCGACACGCT
Organism: Gemmatimonadaceae bacterium; assembly: GCA_035575795.1. Classification (GTDB taxonomy): domain Bacteria; phylum Gemmatimonadota; class Gemmatimonadetes; order Gemmatimonadales; family Gemmatimonadaceae; genus UBA4720. Next base: position 2,100 of record DATLXE010000399.1, on the reverse strand, counting down.
CGAACTGGATCTCCTCGAGGAACCCGAGCAGCTCCTCGAACTGCTCCTCCGTTTCGCCGGGAAAACCCACGATGCATGTGGTGCGAATGGCGAGGTCCGGCACTGCGCTTCGGAACCGAGCAACGCGGTCGCGGATGGTGCGCTGCCGCTCGGGGCGCCGCATGCGCGCGAGCACCGGGTCGGACGCATGCTGGATCGGCATGTCGACGTAAGGCAGGACGCGCGGCTCGCGCGCAACAACCTCAAGCAGGCGGTCGGTCACCCCCGTCGAATAGAGATACAGCATGCGGAGCCAGGGAACCGATGTTTCGCTCAGCAGCGCCTCGAGCAGCTCCGGCAGCGCCTTGCCGTCGCGACGGTCGCGGCCATAATGGGCGAGGTCCTGGGCGACGAGGTTGAGCTCGCGCGCGCCATCCAGTTCGAGCAGCTGCGCATCGCGCACCACCTCGTCCAGTCCGAACGACCGGTGCTTTCCGCGCATCAACGGGATTGCGCAAAACGCGCAACCATGGTCGCACCCTTCGCTGATTTTGAGATAACGTACGTGGCGGAGATCTCCGGTGTACAGGCGCACACCCGGATGCAGCGTTTCGCTCGCGGCGCCGAGCAGGCCGCGCTCCTGTAGCTCGGGAACAAGACGGTCCACCTGCGACGAGCCGAGAAAGATGTCCACCTCGCCAAGCGCCTCGCTCAGCTCCTTCTCGTGGCGCTCGACCATGCAACCCATCGCGACCACCGCACGGCACACGCCTTCCTCCTTGTACCGGCCGGCCTCGACGAGAGCGTCGATCGATTCCTTCTTCGCCGCGTCAACGAAGCCGCATGTGTTGACGATGATGAGCTCGGCGTCGGCGAGGACGTTGGTGTACTCGGCGGAATATCCAGCGAGGGTCGCGAGATACCGCTCGGTGTCGACGGTGTTCTTGTCGCAGCCGAGCGTAATGACACCGACTTTCACCGATAATTGCCGAACTTGAGCTCGACCCCGAAATCCTTGCCGCGCAGCAGGTTCATTGCATCCTGCAGGTCGTCCTTCGAGGGAGAGGTAATCCGCACCTGCTCACCCTGGATCGCGGCCTGAACCTTCTTGAGCTTCGCTTCCTTGATGGCGGCGGCAACTTTTTTCGCCGTGTCGCCGTCAAGCGACATTTTCAGCGCGATATCGCGGCGGACAGTGTCGCCACCCGCGGGCGTGATGTCGCCGGGATCGAGGTTCTTCACGGGCACGCTGCGCTTGATCAGCTTGCTCTGCAGCACGTCCCAGAGGGCCTGCATCTTGTAATCGTTCTCGGCGGTGAGCGAAATCTTCGACTCGGTGCGATTCAGCTCGATCGTCGCCGGCGAGCTCTTGAAGTCATACCGCTGTGAGATCTCCTTCTGCGCCTGGTTGACCGCGTTGTCGACCTCCTGGAGGTCCACCCCGGTGGTCACGTCGAAAGAGCTCTGTTGCGCCATGCGCTAAATCTACCGCCCCAGCTTCACGAGAGCGGCTGTTCCGACGTGAAGTAACCTGCGGCGAGTGACATCAGCCCTCTTTCAGCGACTTTGCCTGGCCCTGGGCGAGCACCGGTTGCGAGGAGCGGCGAAGGCTGGCCGTGGTGGCAATCACCTGCTGCAATCTGGTGAGGCAGCCTTCGGTGACGATGAACCGGCAGGCATCGTGCGCGATCGCCATCACTCCCAGAAATCCGGCCACCAGCGTAATGGGAGCCAGGCCCGCGGCAAACGCTGATCCGGCCACGGCGGCGGACGAAACCAGCGAAGTGAAAAGCAATCCCCCGCTCCGGCGGAACGGTCCGAATTGCGGCGTAAACCGGAAACGGCCCTCTTCATGGCGGACGCGGACGCTCGAAATCAGTGGAAGCCGGACGCAGATCTGGTCGTCGCCGTGCGGGACCACCACATAGTCGAGATGCTCGAGCTCGGATCGAAGCGCGAGGAGCGCCGGATCCAGAGAACTGTTCAGCCGAGGAAAGACTCGAGGGAGCGCCGGCGGGAGTTGTGCCGAAGCTTGAGCAGTGCTTTCTCCTTGATCTGCCGCACCCGCTCGCGGGTGATCTGGAGCAGCGCGCCAATGTCTTCGAGCGTCATCGGGTCGGC
>DATLXE010000398.1:0-5208 GCA_035575795.1 Gemmatimonadaceae bacterium | reverse complement strand
CGGGGAGGGGATTGCCGCCGTTTTCCCAGCCAACGCCGAAACGCCACGACGGCCCAGATGGCCTCGACCACCCCGAATGGCCAGGCGCCCTGAAGGAAACCGTATGCCGAGCCCAGCAAGCAGCCGCCGGCAAACGCGAGGATGAACCAGTGGCTGCGGGTCTCCAGCGCATAGAAGATTAGCATCGCCGTGACGGCAAACAGCCCGAAAAACGTGAGCAGGCTCATTCGGTCGACAATATGCCCATTCGGGGATGTAACAGCGCGCCGCTGGCTTTTGCGCCGCAGAATTATTACTTTAGAAGGCTTCTCCCAAACATCGTAAACAAGTCTACACAGGCTGACAACTCCAGCCACGAGCGTCATATGCATCCCTTCATCGAAACCCAGAAACAGTGGCTCCGCGACAACATTCCCCCTTTCCGCGCGGGTGATACTCTCCGCGTCAGCGTGCGCGTTCGAGAAGGCGACAAGGAGCGGCTGCAGGCGTTCGAAGGCGTGTGCATCGCCCGCAAGGGCAGCGGCGTGAGCGCGACGTTCACGGTCAGGAAAATCTCCAATGGCATCGGCGTCGAGCGTATTTTCCCCGTGCACAGCCCGATGATCTCCGAAATCAACGTTCTCCGCCGCGGTCGCGTCAGAAGAGCAAAGCTCTACTACCTGCGCCACCTCACCGGCAAGGCAACGCGCATCAAGGAACGGAAGACGAAGGTTGCTGTTCCAGGCACCGACGCGCAGTAGGTGAAGCTCGTCCCGCGCCGCAAGCGCTGGACGACGATTGAGCGCGACCTTCGCGCTGTAAATGGCCCCCTCCTCGCCGGAGTAGATGAGGTAGGGCGCGGCCCGATCGCGGGACCCGTGGTGGCATGCGCGGTGATAATGCCGCCCGACACGCGCGCCATTCCCGGCGTTGACGACTCCAAGAAGCTTACGCACGCCCAGCGATTACGACTTGCGGTCAAGATCCGCGAGCGCGCAGTCGCATTCGCGATCGGCGCCGCCTCCGTGCGCGAGATCGATTCGATCAACATCTATCAGGCGAGTGTTCTCGCAATGCGGCGCGCGCTGGGAAGACTCCGCATCGCGCCCAATCACGTCGTCATCGACGGCCGTGCGATGCGTACGCTTCCCATTCCTCACACCGCTGTCGTCCATGGCGATGCGCGCTGCTTCAGCATCGCGTGCGCGTCGATCCTCGCCAAGGTGACGCGCGACCACCTGATGACGCGTCTGGCCCTCCGCTATCCGCACTATATTTGGGATCACAACGCGGGCTACACGACGCGCGACCACGTCAACGGTCTAGCGTCGCACGGAATAACGGCACACCACCGCCGCAGTTTCTGCAGGATCAGCGACCTGTTGCTGGAAGTGCGCCGCCAGGAGGAGCTCGAGGTGCACGCGGAAATCGTTCTGGCCGATATCGCCCGCGAGCCGCTCGATGACGCGGCGGATGTGGGTTTCGTATTCGACGGCGGGGAAACGGAAGCGCAGCGCGCCCCCTAGCTCCACCGCAAGTGAACGGAGGCAGTCTGAAAGCGAGCGACCCGCTGGTCGGAATCATCATGGGCTCCCGATCCGACTGGGAAACCATGCAGCACGCCGTGGAGATCCTCACCGCGCTCGGCGTCGCGCACGAGACCAGGATCGTCTCCGCGCACCGCACGCCCGACCTGCTTTTCGAGTATGCAGCGACCGCCGAAGAACGGGGGATCGAGGTGATCATCGCTGGAGCGGGCGGAGCTGCGCACCTGCCCGGCATGGCCGCCGCGAAGACGACACTGCCGGTGCTCGGCGTTCCCGTCGAATCCAAGGCGCTGAAGGGTATCGACTCGCTGCTTTCGATTGTGCAGATGCCGGCTGGCGTGCCCGTCGGAACGCTCGCGATCGGCAAGCCGGGCGCGATCAATGCCGGACTGCTCGCGGCGGCAATCGTCAGTCGCGGCAGGCCCGCAATCCGGGATGCGTTACGCGCGTTCCGGAGCGAGCAGACCGACGCGGTGCTCGCCAAGCCTGACCCGGCAACGGCAGAGTGAGAATCGGAGTACTCGGCGGCGGACAGCTCGGACGCATGCTCGCACTGGCCGGATATCCGCTCGGGCTGGACTTTCGATTCTTTGACCCGAATTCCGGCGCACCCGTAGGGCAGATCGGTGAACTTGTCGCGGCGCGCTACGACGATGAGGTTGCGCTGGCGCGGTTTCTAAAAGATGTAGACGTGGTCACGTACGAATTCGAGAGCATTCCGCTTGCCGCCGTCGAATTTGTCGCGGCGAGGGTGCCGGTTTACCCGCCAGTCGCGGCACTCGCCGCCGCGCAGGACCGTCTGCTCGAAAAGCAGCTGTTCCAGAAGCTCCGCATTCCCGTTCCGCCGTTCGCGGCAGTCGATTCGCGCGACGATCTGTCGAGAGCTGCGGGTGAGGTCGGCTTCCCCTGCGTGCTCAAGACGCGCCGTCTCGGTTACGACGGCAAGGGACAGGTGGTGCTCCGCGAACCGTCAGCGGTGGACGGCGCCTGGGCTGCGCTCGGCGGCGTGCCGCTCATACTGGAGAGCTTCGTGACCTTTGAGCGCGAGGTGTCCGCGATCGGTGCGCGCGACCAGGGCGGCAACGAAGTCCACTATTCTGTCAGCGAGAACCATCACCACGAGGGCATTCTGCGCCGGACAGTCGCGCCTGCCCCCCGCCTGGCGGCATCGTTGGCGGTGCTGGCGATGGAATACAACCGCAGGATCCTCAAGGAACTCGATTACGTCGGTGTGCTCGCGCTCGAGCTGTTTCAGTCAGGGGGGACACTCCTCGCAAACGAGATGGCGCCGCGCGTCCACAACTCGGGTCACTGGACGATCGAGGGGTCGGAAACGAGTCAGTTCGAGAACCACCTGCGCGCCATTACCGGCCTGCCGCTCGGCCCGACCGCGATGAAAGGTGAGGTCGTGATGCTCAACGTGATCGGGATGACCCCTCCGCTGGCGGAGTGCCTGAGCGTAGAGGGTGCGCACCTGCACCTCTACGGGAAGGCCCCCACGGAGCGCAGAAAGGTGGGTCACGTAACCCTCGTTGCCGATAGCCTCGAAAAGCTTGGCGAGCGCGAGAAGGCGATCTCCAGCCTGCTTCAAACCAACGGTCCCACGCCGCTGTCACATCCCTGAGTCAAGAAGCAGGTTAACTGGCCGGGCAGGCGTTCGCGATCCACGGCCGGCATTCAAACTTTCCAGCTCCGCCGGCTATCCAATCTTGCATCAGGGCGACGACAACATTCCAATGGCGGCAGCAGTCCTTCAGGCGATACCCGTAGCGGTGGATGATTCGTCGGATGTGGCGCTGGCCGCGGGCGGTGATCGCCTGGCGTTCGAGCGGCTGTATAGAACGCATGTGAACAGGGTATTCTCGCTCTGCACGAGGATGGCGGGCAGCCGCACATTGGGCGAGGAGCTGACGCAGGACGTATTCGTGAGGACGTGGGAAAAGCTGCCGCAGTTTCGGGGTGAGAGCGCTTTCTCCACATGGCTGCACAGGCTGGCGGTGAACGTGGTGCTCAATGCGAGGAAGACCGAGGGACGGGACGCCTCGCGCACTGATGAAGGGGATGTCGAGGACGAGCGGCGCACCGAGACCGCGCGGGCTCCGATGTACATAGAGAGGCTGGATCTGGCGGAGGCGATTTCCAGGCTGCCGCCCGGCGCACGAAAGATTTTCGTGCTGCATGACGTGGAAGGCTATAAGCACGAGGAGATCGCGGAGATGTGCGGGATCACTTCGGGCGGAAGCAAGGCGCAGCTGCACCGCGCCAGACTTCTTTTGAGAGGGGCATTGGAACGATGACCGAAAACATGAGCTGCGACGAGATCGACGCGGTGCTGTCCGACTATCTCGAGGGGACGATGGAGGCGGCGCTCCGCCAGTCCGCAGAGGCGCACATTTCGTCGTGCCTCCGCTGCTCGGCGCTGGTACGCGACCTGGCGAAGATCACCGCCGATGCGCACATGCTGCCCGAGCTGGTTCCGTCGCGCGACCTCTGGAAGGGAATCGATGGCCGCATTGCAGCAACGGTTATCCCGCTCGGCGCAGGCCAGACCGCACCGCGCACAGCGTCGCGCCGAGTCACGCCGGCCTGGATGGGAATTGCGGCGGCCGCCCTCATGATGAGCACGGCGGGCGTGACCTATTTCCTCACCGCCAGGACGCTGACTCCAGCGCGTGTCGCTTCGGGTTCCGTGAGGCCGGCTCCTGCAGGCGTTTCGCCAGCAGGAGTCGCTACGATCGATGGGGTAGCAGAAGGGACGACTGAGCCGTGGATCGATGAGAGCAGCGACCGGCGTGTTGGGAGATCCTCTCTTTCTCCGGCCAGGACGAGCGGTGCTGGTGCCGAGGCGTTGCCTCCGGTACGCACGCCCGTCGAGTCACGTGGTCCCGTTGCAGGCTTCGTCTCGGAGACTTCCCAGGTTCGCGATGCCCAGACCGACATCGTCTATGGCCGCGAGATCGAGATGCTCCAGCGAATCGTGCGAGGCAGGAAGGAGCAGCTCGATTCGTCGACGGTCACGATCATCGAGCGGAACCTGAAGGTGATCGATGCAGCCATCGAGCAGAGCAGGGCGGCGCTTGCGCGCGACCCCGCGAGCAATTCGCTCAGCGACCAGTTGACACGGGTGCTCGACAAGAAGGTCGAGCTCCTGCGCACGGCGGCATTGCTGCCGGCGAGCACCTAACAAACTGATGAGAATGACGCTCACACATGTTGTCGCGACGGCCGCGCTGGTAACGGTGCTCCCGCTCGCCCTGGCCGCGCAGGTTCGCGACCGCTTTCAGCGCGACCGTCCTCAGATTGATACGACGGTGGCCATCGAGCGGCAGGGTTCGGTCGACCTTTCGCTCGTCTCGGGGCGCATTCGCGTCACCGGGTGGGACCGCAAGGATGTAAAGATCAGCGCTTCCATCGACGAAGGCTCCCTCAGGTTCAACGCCAATCCTTCGCGCGTGACCCTCAGCGTCGATCATCGTGATGGACGGCGCCGCCACGGCAACCTCGGCGACGCAAGGTTCGATGTGTTCGTGCCGCGCGGCACGCGCCTCGTTCTCGAAGCTGTGTCCGGCGACATCATTGCCAACGGAGTTCAGGGCGAGATCGAGGCGGGCAGCGTGAGCGGCGATGTATCTGTCACGGGAGCGGTCCGCGACGTGAGTCTCGAGTCGGTGTCCGGGTCCGT
>DATLXE010000397.1:0-2559 GCA_035575795.1 Gemmatimonadaceae bacterium | reverse complement strand
CGGCATCAACACCGCCGGCGCCATTGCCGGGACGCTGGCGGCGGGCCTGGTCCTCATCCCGCGCGACGGCATCCGCGTGGCCTTCATCACCGCGGCGACCCTGAATCTGCTCGTCGCTGTCGCGGCGATCCTCGCCGGTCTGCGGTCGCAGGGCGGCACACAGCCAGCGTTGGAGGTGTACGACCCAGGCGCCCCCCCCCGGCCGCACTTCTCGTTCGTGGACGATCGCACCCGTACGCTCGTCCTCGTCGTGTTCGCGCTCTCCGGCTTCGCGTCCATCGCGCTCGAAGTCGTCTGGTTTCGCGTCGTGACGCTGTTCCTGCGACCGACCGTCTATGGGTACGCGCTGATGCTGACGGCGGTGCTCTCCGGCATCGCGGTCGGCAGCTTCCTGGTCGCGCCGTTCATGCGGCGCCGGTGGGACTGGATGCTCGTCCTCGCCGTCCTCGAGGTCGTCATCGGCGCCTCGACGCTGCTGTCGTTCGCCACGTTGTCGATGATCCCCGCCGTCATGAAGATGGCGGGACCCCTCGTCAGTAACGTCATCGGTCCGTATCTCGCGTATCAGTTGATCGTCAGCTTCCTCGTGATCTTTCCCACCATGGTGTTGTTCGGCGCGGCGTTTCCGATTGGCCTGCGCCTGTTCGTCGGCGACGACGGCGCGGCGGCCTCGATGCAGGCAGGGCGCCGGGTCGGTGTCTTCTATTCCCTGAATCTCACCGGCGCGATCATCGGTTCTCTGGCGGCCGGCTTCTTCCTGCTTCCCCGTCTGGGCACGACCGGGACGGTCATCGTGCTGGCGTTCGTGAGTGCGGCGTCCGGCTGGGTGCTGGGGTGGGTGTCAGGGGCCGGACTCGCGCGCAAGGCGGTGACGATCGGGATCACGACGGTGCTGTTCGTCGCGGCGTACGCGATCCTGCCGGACCCCTCTCGCGCCTATCTGGCGCAGCGGTACCCCGGCGAGACGATCATCTGGCAGGCGGAGGCGGTCCAGGCCATGGTCAGCGTCCATCGGCATTCGAACAATCAGCTCTCGCTCAATGTCAATGGGAACCATCAGGCGAGCACCCAGCAGCCGATGCCCTTCATCCATCAGCGGATCGGCCACCTGCCGATGATCGTGCATCCCGACGCGAAGGACGCGCTGGTGATTGGTCTGGGGGGAGGCGCTACCGCGGGCGCCGTCAGTCAGCACCCCGGCGTGAACGTCGATGTCGTCGAGCTCTCGCGCGAGGTGACGCGTGCGGCCAACCGGTTCTTCCGCCCCATCAACGACAGCGTGCTCCAGAAGCCGAACGTGACGCTGCACGTGGATGACGGTCGCAACTTTCTGCTCTTCTCGCAGAAGAAGTATGACGTGGTGACCGCCGACGTGATCCTGCCGATCCACGCCGGGTCAGGCAACCTGTATTCGACCACCTACTTCGAGCTGGTGCGCAGGTCTCTCAAGCCCGGAGGCATGGCCCTGCAGTGGGTCGCCGGTACAGAAGCTGAATACAAGATGATCATGAGGACGTTCGTGCGCGTGTTTCCTGAAACGACGCTGTGGGCGGACGGGGGGCTCATGCTCGGATCGGTGACGCCGATCACCTTGCGTCAGACCGACCATGATCGGAAGATGCAGGATCCGGCGCGCCGCGCCTTGCTGACGTCGCTCAAGCTGGACACGTTCGACAAGCTCCTCGGCGAGTTTGTCGCGGGGCCCGATGAGCTGCGCGCGTTTGTCGGGAACGGCCCCGTCCTCACCGACGACCGGCCCCTGGTCGAGTATTTCCTCTCTCTTCCGCGAGACCGGCAGCCGGACCTCTCCGGCCTCCGCAACGGTGCTCAGAAATTCCTCGAACGTTCAGTCATTCGCTGAAGGCCTCTCGACGGCCGCTCGTCCTTCCTTACCGGCGCGTATCGTTCAACGCCCAGTTGTAGTCCAGATAGCGGATCGCGAGCGTGCCGGTACGAGCACGCGCCGCCACGTCGGGCGGGCCGTACATGGCGACCACCCCACGAATGGCGCGCTCTCTCGCGGATCCCTTCCCTTCAACACCTCCAGCATACCGGGCGACAAAGTCCTCGCCATACCACTTGAAGATGCTCGACACCCGGATCGCGCCGCCCTCGCGCTGCAGGCCTTCGCCGCTGGCCAGGTAGGCTCGCGCGGCAGCGTCCAGCTGCGCGTCCAGCGTGCGCGCGCGATATGGCTCCAGGGCCAGCGGCGGGCAGCTCACCGATGCGCAGTTGACGGCGAAATGGATGCGCGCATCCTTGAACTCCGGTCGCAGGATGCGGTGCTCGATGTCGTCGAGCGTGACACTCCGGCCCGCCGCGCGCCACTTCAGCGTCGTCCAGACGCCGTCGATCTGTCGAATGCTGTTGCGCGGGTGGCGTGTCAGCACGCCCGACCGGATCGGATAGTGATCGACGATCGCCCGCAGGGTGAACGCGTTGTAGGCGTTGATCCAGAACGCCATGCGTTGTTCGCGGCTCCAGGCGCGTTCCCCGTGTGTGCCCACGGCGTCGAAATCCGCCACGGATCGGTCGAGACTCGCGCGGTTCGACTTGAGA
>DATLXE010000396.1:0-4487 GCA_035575795.1 Gemmatimonadaceae bacterium | reverse complement strand
ATCATCCTCGGTGAGCGTCATCTCATCGAAAGTGAGGGCATAGGCCGCGGGCAGAATGAACAGCGGCAGCAGCCCGATCCCATAGAGCACGATCGCCGCTCGGCGCGGCAGGCCGAGCAGGAGGGGCTCGCCCGCGGCGGGGAGAGTGAGCGCGAGAGTGAATGCGCCGAGCAGGATGACGAGGACGATCGCGAACGGTACGATGAGGCGGCCGAGCCCGCCGTTCGCCTTGCCGGTTCGCACCGCGCCGACTGTCATCACTGAGATCATCGCGAGGGAGGTCGCCACGGACAGGACCCACACCATCCACGACTCGGTGGTTCCGGTGACGATGGAGGTTGCGTAGGCAAAGGCGATCGCTACCATGGACAGGAAGAGCACGAAAAGGGCGAACTTTTTCATGGCTATGTCCTGCTGAGTCTTGCTCGCAAGTCGACCGGGGCTTCGAAGACGAACGCGCGACCAGTCTTTCGTTGCGCGAGAATTCCGGAATCCCTGAGGCTCAGCAAGTCACTTCGGGCGGTCTGATAGCTGACGCCATGGGATCGTTGATGGGATTCGATGGTGTACCGTCCGGCAGGAGTCTTCAGGGCGTGGTTCAGAAGGGCCAACTGCCGCGGGTTGAGGTCCTGACGGACGGCGCGCGCCTGCGAAACGAGTTCTTCCGCTTCCCGCACCTCTGCTGCCTTACGCTGCAAGTAATCCTGAAGGTCTCCGATCGCGTTCAAGAGAACGCGTGCCTGGTACAGAATGAAATATGTCAGGTCATTCTCATCGGTTTCTGTATACAGGTACGCTCGAGCGTATGCGGCTCTAGCCTTCTTCAGGATTCTCGAAATCGAGATGTATTCGCAAAGCCAGAATCCCTGGCGCGCCATTGCCCAATAGAAGAGAGCGCGCGCCGTCCGACCGTTCCCGTCGACGAACGGATGGTCGTAGGCCAGCCAGAAATGAAGGATGATCGCCCGGATCGCTGGCGGCATGAAGTCCTTCGTCCCGCCGCCGTTGGCGAATTCGCACATTCGCCTGAGTCGTTCTTTCAGCTGCGCCGATGGGGGAGGGGTGTGAAGGATCGTACCTGTTTCGTCCTCGAGCACGATCTCCTCGTCGGCCCGGCGAAAGCGTCCCGCCGCGCTCTCGTCGTCGAGCGTTCCTTCCGTCACGATTTGCTGCAGGGCGAACACGAGCTCGGGAGTCAGCTCCTCGTTCCTGATGTCCCGAACCGCAAGCATGGCCCTGTAGTTGTTGAAGATCATCCGTTCGCCGGTGGTGCGAGGCTCCCGGCCTTCCTGGATCATTGCCTTGGCAACTTTCCTGGTTGTAGCGGCGCCCTCGAGTTGGCTCGATGTAATTGCTTCCTCGACGAGTGACTTGAAGAGATAGGTGCTCCGGGTGGCCGGGTTAACTACCTGATCGGATCCCTGGATATTGCCGGCCGCGTCCCTGTCTATCCGGTGGAGCATTTCGAGGAGGGGTGATGGCACGGCGTAGTGGAAAGGCTTGCCGTGAGCGTCCTTGAGCGGCACCTCCTGATAGAGGGAGCGCCGTGCGGTCTTGATACCGAACCACGCTTCCTCGGCGGTGAACCCAGCAGGGGGAGCGAGGTGCCTGAACGTGTCCCAATGGCGGTAGTATCCTCCCGGAGCTGGCCCAAGACGGCTGGCCTCCAGGAGGCGCGGATAGCGGTCAACGCCCTTGCCCTTGGCAGAGACCCGGTTGGCAATCTCATGAAGCTTGGGGGGGACCACGGGGATCTTCACGCGAACTCCTAATGAATTACTAATTAGTCCTAAGTTAGTAATTTCCGCACGATCTGTCCAGCCCAAATACTAAATTGTGAATAACTAGTAGTTCGCTAGTAGTTCAGACCTCCCTAGCTGTGCGAGTAGCTGTTGAACCGTTCGCCGTCGCCGAAGATGAACCGGCTCTGGCCGTAGTTGCCGTTGAGGGCGAGCCTCATTTTCCACGCCTCGGTCGTCCGGGTGGCGGAAAAGGATCCGTTGAGAGAAACGAAGTTGCTCGTTTTCTCGCCACTGCCATATCCGCTTGCGCTCGTCCTGAAGACCCAGAAATTCCAGCGGTCCTTGCTCGGCCCGGTCGGCCTGGCATCCGATTTAGCCGGAACTTTGTAGGTAATCTCCAGGCGGTCGCTATCGCTGCGCCGAGCGGCGTAGCGGACGAGACCAAGCTTGATCACGCGCGCGAGACCGCGCCGCCTGCTGTCTTCGCTGGCGGCTGGTGGAGACACATACCTTAGAGTGTCAGAGAGCGACGCCAGGTCACGCTGACCGATGAAGTGCAGCGTGAATTCTCGGCCACCTCCGCCGGTAGTCTGGTCGGTAACGAGAATGTGCACCTGCGAATCCTGCCTGTTACGCACGTGGTCGACGAAGGTGATCTCCGTGCGCATGAAATCGAAGTCGCAGTAGTCACAATCCAGGAAAACCCGCAGCCTGGAATCGGATTGTGCGGATACGGGTTGCTGAACCTGCTGGGCACTGAGGCGTGTCGCGCCAGCAGGGCCAAGGGCAGCGCACGCGGCCAGGGTGAGGAGGCGGACCAGGTGGCTCATGGCATCCTGTTGGTCAGTGACGGAGTCGTTGACTTCGCGGCCAGCTTTGACGCCCAATTATTAGCTCAGGACGATCAGGCAGTTCATTAGGAATTCATTACTCTTCAGGGACATTGATGAGCTGCGGTCTATGGGGCGGCCTCCAATCCGGTACCCAAGGTTATGAAGACCTCGCCGGGGGCGGAGCGATTCAAGGCGTTTGGTGTTCAATTTCTGGCGGCGTCGCTCGGCGAGATAATGCGTTCCAGGGAAGCGACGGCCGCGGAAGGGATGAGGATGACCTGGTCATCCTCCTGCGATTCGCGAAGTAATCAATACAATCGGAGATTATTGATGACCGCATTCAGGCTGTCCGCACTCCTCGCCGTCGCGACTTCCGTCGCGGCATGCACTCCCCCCGCGGTTACGCCGGCACCTGCGCCTGCGCCATCGCCGTCAACATCCCAATCACCAGCTACGGCGCCGTCTACGGGCGTCGTCTTCAACAGGAATATCATTGTCGACGTGATGCCGCCTGCGAGTCCGGCCGAGCGACTGGCGCGGTACACCACGGTGAAGCGGGGTGCGGACGTGTCGAAGCTGACCGCGCGCGAGCGGCAGATGCTGCCGCTGTTGGTTGATGCAGCGCGCGAGATGAACGCCGCGTTCTGGATGGAGGCGTACGGGAACGGCGACTCGCTGGTGCGCTCGATCTCCGATCCCGCCACGCGGCGGCTGGTGGAAGTGAACTTCGGTCCCTGGGACCGTCTCGACGGCAACACGTCCTTTGTGGATGGAGTCGGTGCCAAGCCCGCGGGTGCGCAGTACTACCCGCGCGACATGACGAAGGCGGAGTTCGAGGCGGCGACCCAGTCGGGCGGGCCGTACGCGGATTCGCTCAAGAGTCTTTACACGATCGTGCACCGTACCTCGGCGGGCAGGCTGTACGCGATGCCGTTCCACGTGCATTTCGCGAAGCAGCACAGGGCCGCGGCGGCCAAGTTGCGCCAGGCGGCGGCACTCGCCGACGATGCCGGGCTCAGGCGCTATCTCACGCTACGCGCCGACGCGCTCGAGACCGACAATTATCAGCCGAGTGACCTGGCGTGGATGGACATGAAGACGAACACGCTGGACATCGTGATCGGACCGATCGAGACGTACGAGGATGCGCTGTTCGGATACAAGGCGACGCACGAGGCGCTGGTGCTGGTGAAGGACAAGGAGTGGAGCGCGCGGCTGGCGAAGTACGTGGCGATGCTGCCGGCGTTGCAGCGCGGGATCCCGGTTGCGGAACAGTACAGGCGGGAGACGCCCGCGGCGGGTTCGGATCTCAACGCGTACGACGTCGTCTATGTGGCGGGGGACGCGAACGCGGGGGCGAAGACGATCGCGATCAATCTGCCGAACGATGAGGAGGTACAGCTCAAGAAGGGGACGCGGCGGCTGCAGCTCAAGAACGCGATGCGCGCAAAGTTCGACCGGATCCTGATGCCGATCGCGCAGGAGCTGATCGTGCCTGACCAGTTGAAGAACATCACGTTCGACGCGTTCTTCGCGAACGTGATGTTCCACGAGGTGGCGCACGGACTGGGGATCAAGAACACGATCAATGGGAAGGGCACCGTCCGCACATCGCTCAAGGAGCGCTACTCGGCGCTCGAGGAAGGGAAGGCGGACATTCTGGGACTGTACATGATCCGGCAGCTGAGCGCGGAAGGTCAGCCCGGGAGCCAGTCGCTGGACGACAACTACGTGACGTTCCTGGCGTCGCTGTTCCGGTCGGTGCGATTCGGAGCCGAGAGTGCGCACGGCCGGGCGAACGTGGTGGCGTTCAACTTCCTGGAGCGGATGGGGGCGTTCACGCGGGAGCCGTCGGGCAAGTACCGGGTGAACATGGCGAAGCTGCGGGAGGGAGCGGACGCGCTGTCGGGCC
>DATLXE010000395.1:0-8165 GCA_035575795.1 Gemmatimonadaceae bacterium | reverse complement strand
TCGTCGCCGCAATCGCACGACGCCACCGTGCCGAACTCCGCCTCGAGCCCCGAGCGAGCGGCGGGCTCGAGGTGAGTGTGATCTTCCCAGCTTGGACTGCCCCATAGCACGCCCCTGATGCTCTGATGAATACCATGCCGCGTGATCGGCAGGCTCCTCAAGGAGATTCCTGTAGTCCGGCAGATCCCCATGTGGCGCGGGCCAGGTTCCGCTGTGCTGAGCGCATGATTCGCGGCCGAATCTACCGACACTTCCCTCTAAATCAGACCCGCTGCATCAGACTGCGCCAGTGGCTCGGTGAGGATCTTGTCCCACGTTCCGTCACCTCTGAAACGGCGGTGACGCTTCCACGCCGTTTTCCAGGACCCGAACCTCGCGGGCATATCCCGCCACGCGATCCCGGTCCTGCACCGATAGATGATCCCCTCCGTCGCCCCACGGTGATGCTGGAACAGACGCCCGCCTTTCGCCGTCGCCGCGATCCGAGCCCACAGGAAGGCCATAAGTCAAAACAGAAGTATGACCACCTTGAAAGCACCTCAACCGAAAGCACATACCGTTAGGAGATACGCCTTGGGCATATCCGGCCTGCGACGTGGTCCCTATGCCGGCCACCCTCGGCCTGATCGCGGCCACCGTAGCGGACCTTGACCACCCCGCCGTCAGGCGGAGCGAGCTCCGTATCCGCGGATGAACAGATGGACGCCGTCGACGATCGTCTGCCGTACTCGACCGAGGTCGATACTTCCGCGGTTGGGTTGCTGGTTGAAGGCACGCAACATGGTCAGGGCGATGAAGTGATCGGCGGCCAGCCGCGGGTCGTCGGCATCGAGAAGTCCGGCGTCGACGAAATGTGCGATGCGTTCGGCGAAGGCTTCCTCCGTCGCTTCGGTTGACACGTCGCCTTGGGGCTCCGACGAATCCCAGCGTTGCTGAGCGACGAGTGCGAACAGGGCCGCGTAGTCTGCCGAGCCGACCATCGTCGTGCCAAGGTCGACCGTGACCGCCGTGAGCGCTCGCTCCAGCTGCTCGATGTTCCTGATCCCAGCGTCGTCGGCGAGGCGTTCCTCAAGCACCTGCCGCGCGGACGCGTTAAGCGATTCCGAGGCGTCGGCGAGAACGGCGAGAAACAAGCGCTGTTTGTCGCCGAAATAGTCGTAGACGGTGGCCTTCGAGACGTTGGCGCGAGCCGAGACAGCATCCATACTGACCCGGTCCACGCCGTCGCGCACGAACAGGTCCCTGGCTGCACCGAGGATTGCTGCTCTCTTCGCGGCGGAACCCTCTCGGGCAGGTTTGGTGTTGGTCGCGGCGGTCATGGGTTCTTCCTTCCGTGCCAGCAGGACGATTCGTTGAACTATACCGTACAGTCTTGCGGAACTGAACTGAACGGTTTAGTCTGATCCGCATGACTTCGACTGCAACTCACCCGGTGGCCGCTTCCGTGACGGACCGCCACCTGACCTGGCTCAGCCTCGTGTTGGCCCTCGGGATGTTCATCACACTGCTCGACACCACGATCGTGAACATTGCGCTCGACCATTTGCGCATAGCGTTCGACGCCACGGTGACACAGACCCAATGGGTCTCGACCGGCTACCTCCTGGCGTTCGTCGCCGTGATCCCAGTGAGCGGGTGGCTATCGGAGCGGTTCGGTGCCAAACGCATCTGGATGATCGCGATCGCCGTCTTTCTCATCGGATCGGCGCTCTGCGGATTCGCCACGTCTCTACCCGAGCTGATCGGATTCCGCGTCTTCCAAGGCATCGGGGGCGGCATGGTGATGCCGATCACGATGTCGATCGCGCTGCGGGCGGCTGGCCCGGTGCGGGTCCACCGCGCTACGGCGGTCGTTGCGCTGCCAGGCCTGCTCGGCCCGGTACTGGGCTCGGTGGCCGGGGGTGCGATTGTCGAGTTCTGGACCTGGCCGTGGCTGTTCTTCGTGAATGTTCCCGTCTGCGTCGCTGCGCTCGCGTTCGGCGCGATCCTGCTCCCGAAGGTGCCGAGCGTGCGCGTTCATCGCTTCGATGTCCTCGGATTCCTGCTGCTGACACCCGGCGTCGTCGCTATCGCCTACGGCATCAGCGAGGCGGTCGGCGCGAACGGTTTCGCAGCAATAGAGTCATGGTTGCCGGTCGCCGCCGGCGTCGTACTGCTCACGGCATTCACCACGCACTCGCTGGCGACCCGTCGCCCTGCACTCATCGACGTCCGCGTCTTCGCCCGGCGCAGCTTCGGAGTCGGAAGCCTCATCACCTTCATGAGCGGCTTCTCCACCTACGCCCTGGCCTTCCTGCTGCCGTTGTTCTACCAGCAGATCCGCGGTGAGACCGTCTTCCATACCGGCCTGCTACTCATCCCCACCGGCATCGGCACGATGTTCTTCTTCCTCGTCGTGCGCCCCCTCGCCACCCGTTTGGACGGCCGTATCGTTGTCGTCGGCGGCGTCGCCCTGACCATGCTCGGCACCCTCCCGTTCGCCCTCGCCGGCACCACCGGCGACGCGCTCCTCCTGCTGCTCGGGCAGTTCGCTCAGGGCCTCGGGTTCGCCGCCACCACCTTCCCCGTGCTCGCGCTCGCGCTCTCCGGCCTCGGCCATGACGAGGCACCACACGGCAGCGCCGCGTTCAGCGTCGTGCAGCGCGTCGGCGCCCCATTCGGTGTCGCCGTGATCGCCGTCATCCTGCAGCGCCTCGCCTCCGACGCCAGGTCGCCCGAAGACGCCCTCGACGCCTTCACTGGCACGTTCTGGTGGACATTCGGGCTGGCTACAATCCCTCTTCTCCTTGCTTTCCTATTGCCCGGTAAAAAGTCAGCCGAGCCCGAAGCGCAGGCCACCCAGGCTTGAAACACAACATGCCCAAAGCTCCCGCACTCATCGGTAACCTCGTCGAATCAGCCATAGGACGCCGCGGCCATGTGCGCGGCATCACCGAGCCCGCTCTCGGGTTCATCGAGCTGGAACTCCACGCCGCCCCGCCGCTCGGGGGATGGCGTCCGGGACACGAGATACAGTTCCGCGTGGCACCGACCCTCAGCCGTCGCTATAGTGTCCACGCCGTGAGCGGCGACGGGAACAGGATTCGCCTCCTCGCTGCCGTCGACACATCCGGGCCCGGAACTGCCTGGATACGACATCTGCACGCCGGGGCCGAAGTGACGCTCCTGGCAGGCCCCCATCAACCCCTCCGACAACACGGGACCCGACGGCTCTACCTCGGCGACAGCTCAGCACTAGGAACAATCGACGCCTATGCCGGCACGAGCAACGAATCCATCGTCGCGCTCGAGGTTCACGAGCAAGCCATCCCTGAACTCAGCGCGAACTGGCACGGCTACTGCTTCATTCCTCGCACAGACCGCTCCGGCGACGCCCTGCAAGCCTGGCTCGAATCCCATCTGGACTCACTTCGAAACATTGATGGCGCGCTCCTGCTCGGCCATGCGCAGTCGATCCAACGACAGCGGCACGCACTGATTGAACACCAGGTCCTCATTCGTCGCGAGATCGCGTCAAAACCATACTGGGCAACCGGCAGACAAGGCCTGTGATGACGAATGAGAAGGATCAACGCGTGCCGATTCTCGGATCGATCCGCTTCGAACTCGAATGAATCGCCCCCGGTTCAGTGTAGAGCGAGTTCTCCCAGCACTGACTGGTGCTCGGCGCGACCTCACGGTAGTGCTCGTTTTCCTTCTCGACGGGCGTGAGGTATCCGATCGATGAGTGCAGCCGAACGTACTTGGCCGCACGTGTGGAATCGTCGACCGGATCCATTGACATTTCTGAAGCAAACGATCCATAATGGGATTATGGAGCGATCGATTCAGAAAAGTGTTAGCGGCCGGGGAAGTTGGGTGACAGTGGACGTGTACGGCGACCCGGACGGACCGTCAATCGTGCTCATCCCCGGCGTCCTCTCCGATGCAAATGCGTGGGGAGCAGCGGCTCGGCGCCTCAGCGGATGGGAGACCGTTGCCGTCGTCAACCGGCGTGGACGGCGCCCTTCCGGACCGTTGACCGATACCTACGACCTGGTAGCTGAGGTCGAGGACGCTACCGCGGTCCTCGGCGAATTCGCTGAAGTGCGTACAGTTTTCGGGTGGAGCTATGGTGGCCTGATCGCGCTCCACCTTGCGAACACGGTCGCCGTGCCACATGTGATTGCCTATGAGCCGGTCATAGTGCCGTTCGGAGCGTCAGCCTTGCCCGGCTTGCGGCAGGCACGAGACAACGCTGACTCCGACGCCAGCGTGGAGGTCGCGCTGCGGCAAGCCGCGGGCATGCGGGACAACGGGATCGCCTCGCTGAGATCTGACGACGAGCTGTGGGCAGAGCTGCGGCGCCTGAGTGCTCCGGTTTATGCCGAGACGCTGGCGATCAACGAGGCTTTGCAGCCGGAGCAGCTCGCAGTCGAGGCTGAACGAGTCGACCTAATCGTGGGCGAACTGAACCGAGAGGGGACGCTGTATGGGAAGTCGTTCGATGACGTCGCCCGCCGTGTTCCTGCCGCAGTCGTGCATGAACTCAGCGGCCAAGGTCACCTGGCGCACCTGGAAGCGCCCGAACAGCTCGCGGCACTCGTGACCAGTCTTCAAGTGCCTGCATCCGATTGACTCCACCCGAGGCTGTGATGAATCACCGCTCGTTCGGACGGCGCGGATTGTGGGAGTGCCTTGCAGCGCTCCGTGTGGAAGGCCGCGCCGCGCCGCCTACTGGTAAACGAGGGGCGCTGGGGTGACGCTGACCCCGGAGACCGGTGCGACACTCGGAGCGCAACCCTCCGCATGCACGCCTGCGATGCCGAAGTCTACGTAGCGGTTGTCTGCGAACTCCTCGTTGTCTAGCAAGCAGACAGATTTATTTGCCGGTGACCTCTCCCGCGTTTGGCAGCACCACAATCGCCGAGGCCGGGGCCGGGCGGCCCCGTGCCGCAAAGTCGTCAACATCTCCTCCATCGCAGGCCTCGGCGGTAACGCCGGCCAGACGGCCTATGCGACCGCGAGGGCAGGCGTCGTCGGCCTCACCAGGACCCTCGCGAAGGAGTGGGGGCGCTACAATGTGACGGTCAACACCGTGGCGTTCGGGCTCATCACCACCCGGCTGACCGACACCGCGGGCTTTGAACATATCGATGTGGCCGGCCACCGCATCGCGGTTGGGCTCAGTGCCGAACTTCGAGCCATGACCGAGCAGCTGATCCCGCTAGGGCGTCCAGGCACTCCACAAGACGCGGCGCGTGCCGTCTACCTCCTGTGCCCGCCCGAATCTGACTACGCCAGCGGCCAGACCATCGTCTGCGGAGGCGGACTAGAACTCTGACTCCGAAGAGCGGGATCGGCATCATCGCAGTTCTCGCACTCCGGCACTTCTCACAGCCATGTGGGGTGTGGCGGCCAGCGTCTCGATGCCGCTGGTCGGCAAGCTTGGCGACCTTTTGGCGCGAAGCGTACGCTCCTCGCGGCTGTCGCCGTGGCTGCAGGCGGGGCGATCGCCTGCTCTGTCGCCGCTTCCCTTCCCTTGGCACTCATCGGGTTCGCACTGCTCGGTCTCGGTGCGAGCGGAACCGTGACGGCCGCCGTCATCGTGCGGGAGCTGTGTGCGGAGGAGTGCCGTCCGTCGGCGACCGAGTACGTGGTCGGAGCGATCGTGGTCGGCGGCGTTGCCGGGACGTTCCTGGCCAGCCCCACAGTGGATGCCTTCTCCCGCTTCGCGATGTACGTCATGCCGGCGGCGGTACTCGCGCTATGTGCTGCGGTCACCGGTTTCCTTGTCCCGAACCGCGCTCCGTCGAAACCCGACACCTCACGGTTCGACCGGATCGGGTTGCTCGCGTTCTGTACCGCCCTGGTCGCCTTGCAACTTGCACTGTTAGCTTGCTGGCAGGCTAGACCTTGCGGATACTGACGAACACTGCGAGTGCGATTGTCGTGAGGACCAGGGCTGCGCCGCCCCAGGCGACGGTCGCGGAGATACCGATCGCAGCTCCGAGGGCGGCGAGGGTGATGCCGTTACCGGTACTGAGGCCGCTCGAGGCCATCCCGTACGCGCCGAGCACGTGCCCGCGCTCCGCTGTCGGTGCCTCCAGCTGCACCACGCTCTGCGCGATCGACGCGGATGCCATGTCCGCGACGCCGCCGAGGAACAGCGCCACGAGTGCGAGGACGTAGTTCTGCGTCAGTGCGAAGACGACGATGGTCGCTCCGAACACCGCGGTGCTGATGAAGGCGGCTCGGGCGTTGGGCCTGATTGCCCCCGTCGCTTCCAGCAAGAACCCGCCGAGAACGCCGCCGGCGCCGTTTGCGAACAGGAGTGCCCCATAGGACAGGCCGCTGTTGCCGGTTCCGAGGATCGCCGCGAAGTGCGGCATCGACGCCTGCAGCGAGCCGCCGACGCACACCGCGCTCGCTCCAGCGAGCAGGATCATGCTGGTGAGGAGCTTGTGTGACCAGAGACGCTTCAGAACACGCAGCGTGTCGAGGAAGGAGGTCCGGCCCCGGGCGACCATGCCGTCACGGACGTGGCCGGTGAACGGTGTGCGCAACAGGAAGACGCTCAGGGGCAAGTAGAAGAGCACGTTCGTGAAAATGCCCGCGACTGGACCAAGGCCGAGCAGGAGTAAGGAGCCGACGACCGGGCCGAAGAGGACGCCGAGGCTGCGGAAGGTCGCGTTCATCCGAACGGTCCCGGGGAGGTTTTCCCGCGCCGCGAAGTCATGCAGCATCATCTGCTCGGCCGGACGCCAGAGTGCGCCCGCGAATCCGTGTGCGAGGAGCAGGATGCAGGCGAGCCAGATCTGGAGCGTGCCGGTCGCGATGAGCACGCCCCAGGTCACAGAGACGAGGATGAAGGTGAGCTGGGCGATTTGAATGAGTCGACGGCAGTCGAATCGTTGGGCGAGTGCGCCGAACTGCACGGAGAACAGCAGCGAGGGAAGCCAATGGCTGATCACCTGGAAACCGACGAGGGCGGGGGAGTGGAAGGTCTCCCAGAGGATCCAATAGGTGATGACGTGCTCGATGTTGTCGCCCATCATCGCGAGGCCCCCGCCGATGAGATACATGCGGGACTGCTTGTTACGGAGCGCTACGAAGCGGGCGGGCCGTGATAGACGGTTCTGGGTGGTGTTCGATGCGGTCATGGGGCTCCTCTGGATAAGAGAGAATGAAGCATAATTGCGAGACACGATGCCCCGTTATACTTCAACCTAATACGAGCCGCCGTGTCTCGCAATTAATTGAAAGTGTTGCGTCGTCTTTACGTCCAGGCGCGCAGTAGCGTGTCGACGTGCTCGGAAAGGAAGTTGTCATCGGGGGGTGACGGCCGCGTCAATACGCGAATGAGAAGCGGGCCGGTGAGCTGGTCGCCCGCCAAGTCGAGGCTCGGCAGGCCGGGTAGTTCGGTCGCGATGGAGTCGAGAAGTTGTCGGGATGCCGTGCCGAGGAGATCTGCATTCTGAATGAGCTCCCTTACGGCAGCGTCGTGCTGTGCCTCGCCAATCAGAGCGCGATACGCCAGCCCTGACGGGCCGTCACAGAGGAAGCTCCGCCACTGTGTCAGGAACCCAAGCAAGGCACTCGGGGCACCTTCGGCAGGGTCGACTTGGAGAGCTTCGGCCGCGTCGATCGTCATTGCCTCCATCAAGATTTCAGCCTTTGTCGTCCACCACCGATACACGGTCTGGCGTCCCACCCCGGCTCGCTCGGAAATGCCCTTCATAGTCATGGCTGCGTAGCCCTCTTCTGCAAGCATGTCGTCAACGGCATGCAGGACCGCGTCGCGTGCTTCGGCGCTGCGCGGCCGCCCCGCCTTCGGGCGATGCGGCGCTGGGTTCGCTGGGCTACTCATTCCCGCACTATATCGAGGCATTTGGCATCGGAATAATGCAGCTGCTCAGTCGCTGTTCCGCGTCTTGAACGGGAGCCAGCGACGAGTTCAGGAGAACACCACTGGGCAGCGCGAATGAGCCATCGGACCGAAGGGGACTGAGCCGCCTCCCGGGAGTGCTGACCTCGCTCACGATGCGGCATGGTATTCATCAGAGCATCAGGGGCGTGCTATGGGGCAGTCCAAGCTGGGAAGATCACACTCACCTCGAGCCCGCCGCTCGCTCGGGGCTCGAGGCGGAGTTCGGCACGGTGGCGTCGTGCGATTGCGGCGACGA
>DATLXE010000394.1:0-2641 GCA_035575795.1 Gemmatimonadaceae bacterium | reverse complement strand
GGCGAAGAGAGCTTCAACGGCACCGCCCCATGCGCGCTCGCGGGGTGTCTTCGCGCGTGCTATCCGCGCCTGGGAGCTCGAGCCGAGCGGCAACAAAGCCAGCTTCGCGGCGGCAAGGTCTTCCCGCCCCCAGAGTTGATGACGATGCGTCAGCGCCTCCATCCAGTAAGCCAGCGCGAAACCCGGGTCCGCTTTCGCCGCAGCGCGGAAAGCGATTGCCGCATCACGGTACCCGAAGCTGTGCAAATGCGCGACGCCGCGGATGAAATCGGCCTGCGCCGCAGCTTTGCCCGAGTTCGGGAAAACGACCGTCCCCAGCCCACCGGGTGCGCCCTGCTCGTGGACATGGTCCTGCGCGATCGCGGGGCCAACGGCAGCGATCGACAGAGCAAGGAAAAAAGCGGGAGTGCGCATCAGAACCTCGATTCGTGCGGCGGAGTGAAGCACTCGAAGATGGGTCATGTACCCCCTACATTGCCAGCGTGACTTTCACGTTCGAGAGGGCATCCACCGCCGGCGCAGCACGGGCGGGCATTTTCGTCACGCCGCACGGGCCGGTCGAGACGCCGATGTTCATGCCGGTCGGTACGCTCGCCGCGGTCAAGACCCTCGACCCCGACGACCTCACACAGATGGGGGCGACGATGATCCTCGCCAATGCCTATCACCTGCACCTGCGGCCCGGCGACGACACCGTGCGCGAGATGGGCGGGCTGCATTCCTTCATGCGCTGGGACCGCCCAATACTCACCGACTCAGGCGGGTTCCAGGTGTTTTCACTCGCCAGGCTCCGCACCGTCAGCGAAGACGGCGTGGAATTTCAGAGCCACATCGACGGCTCGAAGCGATTCTTTACCCCGGAATCGGTGATGCAGATCGAGCGCAACCTCGGCGCCGACGTAATCATGCAGTTCGACCACGTGATCCCCGGCCAGTCCGATGACCCGAGCGCGCGCGACGCGAGCGAGCGGAGCATCCGGTGGCTCGCGCGCTGTCTCTCGGAGGTGAACCGGCTCGACGCTGGCGAACGATCCACTCGTCAGGCCCTCTTTCCAATCGTACAGGGCGGGATCCACGGTCACCTCCGCCGCGAGGCCGCCGCTTCAATCACTGCAATGAACGACTGGCAAGGTTACGGCATCGGCGGACTGTCGGTCGGCGAAGAAAAAGAAGCGATGTACGCGATGCTCGATATCACTGCCGAAGCCCTCCCCGCGGACCGGCCGCGCTACCTGATGGGGGTCGGCTTCCCCGAAGACCTGGTCGAGGGAATCCGCCGCGGCGTCGACTTGTTCGACTGCGTCGCGCCAACCCGCATGGGACGGAACGGGACGATCTTCACGCGAGACGGAAGGCTCAACATCAAGCGCACCGAGTTCCGAACCGATCCGCGTCCGCTCGACCCCGACTGCGACTGCTCCGCCTGCACCCGCTTTACTCGCGCGTACATCCGGCACCTATTCGTCTCCGACGAGATACTCGGCCTCCGCCTCCTTTCCCTGCACAATGTACATTTCCTGCTGTCGCTCGCCCGGTCGGCAAGGCAGGCGATCGAGCGCGGCGATCTCGACCCGTGGTCGCGGGAGTGGCTGCTCCGATACCGGTCTACCGCACCCGTCACAGCGTGATTTTACGTTCAACCTCATCCAGATCGATATATGGGCGGTAATCCAATCATCGGCACCATTTTCATGTATGGTGCGATCTTCGCGATCTTCTACTTCATTCTCATTCGTCCGCAGCAGGTGCAGCGGAAGAAGCACGACGAAACCATTCGCACGTTGAAAAAGGGCGATGAAATCGTGACGCAGGGCGGCCTCGTTGGGGAGGTAATCTCCATGCGCGAGACGGTCGTCGACGGCAAGACCAACCCGATGGAAGACCGCATCGTCATCAAGTCGGGCGAAACGCGCGTCATCATCGAGCGCGGACGCATCGCCCGCATCTCGCGCTCCACCTCCGCTCCGCAGGTAACCGCGGGGTGAGCATTCTGGACATCCGGGTGCTGGGCGATCCCGTCCTGCGCAAGGAAACAACTTCCGTCACCGACTTCACCGACGACCTGCGCAAACTGGTGCGCGACATGTTCGAGACGATGTACGCCGCGGAAGGAATCGGGCTGGCCGCGCCGCAGGTTGGACGCACCGAGCGCCTTGCCGTCGTTGACGTCGAGGGCGCGAAGTACGTCATAATCAACCCGGAGATTCTTTCGCGCGATGGGTCAGGTAAGGCCGAGGAAGGATGCCTGTCCATTCCCGACATCTACGGCGATGTCGAGCGCGCCGAGCGCGTGACGGTGCACGCGTTCGATGAGAACGGCACGTCGTTCGAAGTCTCCGGTAGCGCGCTGCTCGCCCGCTGTTTCCAGCACGAGATCGACCACCTCGACGGCAAGCTCTTCATCGACTATCTCAGCACCCTGAAACGCCGCTCGGCGCTGGCGAAGTGGGAGCTGGCGAAAGAGGAATATCCGGGGAGCATCAGAAAGGTTCTTACCGAAGTTCCCGGCGCGCATCACCACGACAGGGGAGAGATGTAGGTGCGTGTCGTCTACTGGGGCACACCCGGGTTCGCCGCGCCGCCGCTGCGCGCGCTGATCGGCGAGGGATTCGATGTCGTGGGAGTCGTCACCCAGCCCGAC
>DATLXE010000393.1:0-4675 GCA_035575795.1 Gemmatimonadaceae bacterium | reverse complement strand
GTGACGAAGCTCGAGAGTGCCGGCTTCGAGGTCCTCCGCGTGACGTCGTTCATCTCGGTGCTGCTGCCGCTGATGGCGCTGTCGCGCTGGCGCGATGCGCGCAAGACGCGCGGCCCGTCGGCAAGCGAGCTCCACGTCTCGCCGCCTGTCAACACGGCGTTGCGCGCGGCGCTGACAGCCGAGCGCGCGCTGATCCGCGCCGGCCTGTCGTTCCCCGCCGGCGGATCGTTGTTCGTAATCGCAAGGCGAGCCTCGGGCCCAGCCGAGGCCCTGCCTCGCAGGAGGCCAGACGATCAGGAGGATCAGGAGAAAGACGGCGACTGTGGCTGTCGCCGATTGGGGTAGGACAGCAGCGCCTCACACGATCTCCGTTTCGGCGATCGTCTGTCCGAAGCGCCCCGACGTCTTCACCGGAATCGTGAGCCACTGCAGCCCGTTCGCGCTGCGGATGCGGTTGCGGTTTGCGCCCGTCGTTCTTCGTGAACTGCACGACGTCGTCGAGTACGAACTCGTCGACGGTGCGGATGATGTCGAAGTACCCGCGCCACGGGATGTAACTGGATTGCAGGATGGCGACACGCTTCGCTATCATGAGGCCGCATGATCCCATTCAACCGGCCGAGCATGGCCGGTCAGGAGCTGGAGTACATCGCCGCGGCGGTTCGCAATGGGCGCATCTCCGGCGACGGCGAGTTCACGCGCCGGTGCCACGCCATCCTCGAACAGGAGCTGCCGGGCACGCGCGC
This sequence comes from Gemmatimonadaceae bacterium, assembly GCA_035575795.1. Classification (GTDB taxonomy): domain Bacteria; phylum Gemmatimonadota; class Gemmatimonadetes; order Gemmatimonadales; family Gemmatimonadaceae; genus UBA4720. The sequence continues at coordinate 3,929 of DATLXE010000393.1, read as the reverse complement.
CCTGCTCACCACCTCGTGCACGCACGCGCTCGAAATGGCCGCGATCCTCCTCGACATCACGGCGGGTGACGAAGTCATCATCCCGTCCTTCACCTTCGTCTCGACGGTGAACGCGTTCGTGCTGCGCGGCGCGACACCGGTGTTCGCCGACATCCGCGCCGACACGCTGAATCTCGACGAAAGCCGTGTCGAAGCGCTGGTCACGCCGCGCACCCGCGCGATCGTCGCCGTCCACTACGCCGGAATCGGCTGCGAAATGGACGCGCTTGCCGGCATCGCGCGCCGACACGGTCTGGCGCTCATCGAAGACAACGCGCACGGTCTCTTCGGCCGCTATCGCGGACGCCCCCTCGGGACCTTCGGCGCGATGGCGGCGCTCAGCTTTCACGAAACGAAGAACATGAGCTGCGGCGAGGGAGGGGCGCTCCTGGTCAGCGATCCGGCGCTCCGGGAGCGCGCCGAGATCATCCGGGAGAAGGGGACCGATCGCAGCCGCTTCTTCAGGCGCGAAGTCGACAAGTACACGTGGATCGATATCGGCTCGAGCTACCTGCCGTCCGACATGCTCGCCGCGTTTTTGTGCGCCCAGCTCGAACAGCGAACAGCGATCCAGGCACGTCGCCGCCACATCTGGACGGAGTACGCGAGCGGCCTCGCGGAGTGGGCCGGACGCCAGGGCGCGCGGTTGCCGATGGTTCCCTCGCACTGCGAACAGCCCTATCATCTGTTCTATATGCTGTTGCCGACGGAAGTCGCCCGGCGTGCGCTCATCGGCCATCTCGCGGACGCCGGCGTCATGGCGGTGTCGCATTACGTGCCGCTGCACCGCGCGCCGATGGCGCTCACGCTGCAGGACACCGCGCCCGATTGCCCGGTGACCGACGACGTCAGCGCACGCCTGCTGCGGCTGCCGTTGTTCCCCACCCTGTCGGCCGCCGAACAGGCGCGCATCATTGACGCAATCAACGGCTGGTCTGCGCCGGCGTAGCGGCGCTGGAGGCGCCGTCGTACGAATTGCGTCGGCTTCGCTTCGCTGCTCTCGACGATCCGCACCAGATATTCGCCGACCACCCCAAGGCTCCAGAGAAGTAGCCCGCCGATCAGCAGTTGCGCCGTCAGCAGCGACGCCCACCCCATCATGCCGATCCGGTCGAGCGACGAGTTGTGGATCACCAGGTCAGCGAACAGGCGCAGGCGCTCAGGTGGATCTGCCGCGGCTTGCCGAGCACCATCCAGTCGAACCATCCCTTCACGCGGCGGCTGCCTTCGTCTGGCGTCCCCGGTCCCCATCGAGACCACTCGGAAGATTGTCGCGCCCAAAGAACCGTGATCGTCGGACCCGGACAAACTTCTACTGTCGTGTTTGACAACCCCTCCCCTTTGCAGCAGAATAGCGGCGCCTCCCCCGGCATCTCCCTTTTTGTAAAATTGTTACAAGAAACATCCGCCAGGCGTCTGCGCCCGTAGGACGCCTGTGTGCGCTGGTGTGAAAAGGACCGTCCCTCGATGACCTGTGTGCAGCGTTGGCGAAATGGCATGCTCACCGTGTTGGCGGTGACTGTCGCCATTTCCGGGTCCGGCGCCGTCCTGTCGGCGCAAAACGGACCCGCGAAGCCCCTATTCCGCGCCGCTGCCACTGCCGCACGGGACCAGCGTCTCTCTCACCGCCCCGAAATCGACGTCGTTCGCGCGCGCATGACGGATCTCGATGTCGCAGTCCTCGAGGGAGATCCGGGTGACCTGATCGACCTCCCCCTCTTCTCAAATGCCCGCTTTACGGCTCGCCTCGAGCGCACCGAACGCCCAGGCAGGGGTCGCATCGTGTGGAAAGGCCACATCGTCGGCATCGAGGATGGTGAGGTGACCTTCGCGGTGACCGACGGCGTGCTCGCAGGCCAGGTGACCATCCCGGGCGCGCAGTACCGCTTTCACCGGACGGTCGAGGGGGGCTACACGGTCGAAGAGATCAACCCGTCATTGCTCGCCGACGAGCTCCCCCCCTGGCGGCAGGGGATACCGGGGGGCGTCGGCCGACACCGCGCCTGCTCCCCCCTCCGATGGGGACGCGGCAAGCCAGATCGACGTGATGGTGGTCTATACGCCGGCGGCCCTTTCGGCAGCCGGCGGTGTGAGCTCGATCAACGCCCTGATCGACCTGGCCATCAGCAACACCAACAGCGCCTACGCGAGCAGCGGCGTCACTCAGCGCCTGAGGCTGGTCTACCGAGGTGAGGTCGCCTATACCGAAAACTCGTCGAAGGAGACGGTGGAGCTCAACATGGAGGAGGACCTGATCAACGTGCGGGATGGCTCGGTCCCGACGGTGCACGCTCTGCGCGATCAGTACGGAGCTGATTTTGTGTCCCTGCTCACGGAGAGGCCGAGCCCCAGCCCGTGCGGCATCGCCTATGTCATGCAGAGGGTCTCCGCGTCCTCTGCTTCCGACGCCTTCAACGTGACGGCATGGAATTGTGCCGCCGGCAACCTCTCTCTCGCGCATGAGCTCGGCCATAACATGGGGCTCGCCCATGACTTCGTCAACTCGGGCGGTCCGGGGGCTTACAGCTATGCCTATGGATACCGCGACCCGGGCTTCTTCCGGACCATCATGTCCTACGGGTGCGAACCGCAGGGCCTGCAGCGCTGCGATCGGACCGCGCGCTTCTCGACCCCCTACAGCACCTACAACGGCAGGGGTGACGGGGGTCGTGAACGACTCGGAAAACGTCAGGGCGTTGAACGCAACCGCCCGGACCACCGCGAATTTCCGGAAGGCGGCGGACACCTGCACGTACTTGATCAACCCCGCGACGGTGAGCCTCGGTAACATCGGTGACAGCGGGAGCCTGACGGTCACGACGCAGGCCGGCTGCCCCTGGTCGGCGTCGAGCGACGCGGCGGCGTTTTTGAGCTTTGCCGATGGCAGCAACCGCATCGGTTCTGGCACCGTCGGGTTCACGACGACAACCAACTTCTCGACCGCGGCGCGCAGCGGCACCGGCACAGTGGCCGGCGTGATCTTCACGGTCAATCAGCAGGCGCTCGACGCGGCCCGGCAGGTGCGCGAGCGCGCGCGCGCCGATTTCAACGGCGACGGGTTCAGTGACCTGCTCTGGCAGGACCGCACAAACGGGTACCTGGCCGTCTGGACGCTGCAGGGCGGCCATACGACGAAGAACGCCGTCTCGTTCGGCCCCACGGTCGACGACACCAACTGGCGCATCGTCGGCACCGGTGACTTCAACCGCGACGGCAAGCCGGACATCGTCTGGCACCACCGCACGGAGGGCCGGATCTACCTCTGGTACATGGACGGCACCACCCGGATCGGGCACACGGCGTTTTCCATCTACGGCATCAGCGGCGAGGCGTGGAAGGTCGTCGGCGTCGGCGACTTCAATCAGGACGGCAAGCCGGACCTTGTCTGGCAGCACGATACGCTCGGCTGGCTCGTGGTGTGGCTGATGGACAATGCCACGCTGATTGGCGGGCTCGACATGTCCCCTGGGCAGGTGGACGCCGAGTGGAAGATCGCGGGCGTGGCGGACCTCAACGCCGACGGGCACAGCGATCTCCTCTGGCGCAACAACCGGAACGGCACCCTCGGCGCCTGGCTGATGAACGGCGTGACACGCACGCAGTACGTCCCGCTCGCCCCCGAGATTGTCGATGATTTCGACTGGCAGATCGCCAGCGTCACTGATATCAACGGCGATGGAAGCGCCGACGTGGTCTGGCAGCACGCAACCCAGGGATGGATTGCCGTGTGGTACATGAACGGGACCCGGCGCATCGACTACGGGTCCTTCCCCGTCGCCGTCGAGACGAACTGGAAGATCGTGGGACCGAAGTGAAACTATGAAGTCTGAGGCGGCGCCGAGAGCCGCTCGATGTCCGCGTCCACCATCATCCTGATCAGCCCCTCGAAG
>DATLXE010000392.1:0-4781 GCA_035575795.1 Gemmatimonadaceae bacterium | reverse complement strand
AGCGGCCTCCGTGAAGCTGATGTACGGCGGATTGGAGACGATGGCATCGAGCCTCTCGCCGGCAAGGGGCGCAAGCACCGAGCCGTGACGGAACTCGACGGGCGATTTGAGAGTCGGGGCAAGCCGGTCGAGATTTTTTCGCGCAACGGCGAGCGCATCCATCGAAATGTCGGTAGCGATCACCCGGGCGAAAGACTGTTCGAAGGCAAGCGAGAGCGCGATCGCGCCGGACCCGGTTCCGATGTCCGCGATGACAGCCGCGCGCAAGCCGCACCTTGCGAGCACAGCGTCCACCAGCACTTCGGTCTCGGGACGCGGAATGAGCACACGCTCGTCAACGTCGAGCGTGAGGTGCCGAAACGTTGTCCGACCGACCGCATAGGCAGCCGGGACACCTGAAGCGACACGCCGGGCAGCAGTCAGTGCAACGGCGCGAAATTCCGCCGCGACGGGCGCGTCACGATTCAGGGAGAACCAGGAAGGAGCTACGTCGAGCAGACCCGCAACGATGTGCCGCGCCTCGCGCCGACCAGCTTCACCGGGCGCTAGCACACCGGCGCACTGGGTAAGAACGGCGCCAACGGTTTCCACCCCAGCGCCACGCGCCATGGTGTCGTTACTCACCGAGTCGCTCCTCGATATCCGCAATCTTGAGCGCCTCGATCAGCGGATCGATCTGGCCATCGAGCACCTTCGTCAATTCGTGCATCGAGAAGTTGATGCGATGGTCGGTGACGCGGTTCTGGGGGAAGTTGTACGTGCGGATCTTCGCCGATCGGTCGCCGGTTCCCACCTGCGTTTTCCGCATCCTCGCGCGCGCCGATTCCTGCTCGGCGAGCCGCGCATCGAGGAGCCGGGCGCGTAGAACTTCCATTGCCTTAAGCTTGTTCTGGAGCTGCGACTTCTGGTCCTGCTGGCTGACGACGATGCCGCTTGGGATGTGCGTGATGCGCACGGCGGAATCGGTCGTGTTGACGCTCTGTCCGCCGGGTCCCGACGAGCGAAACACGTCGATGCGGAGATCCTTGTCCTCGATCTTGAGGTCGATCTCCTCGGCTTCGGGCAGGACTGCGACCGTCGCAGCCGACGTGTGGATGCGTCCCTGGCTTTCGGTGACGGGAACGCGCTGCACTCGGTGTACGCCCGATTCCCAGCGCATCGCGCCGAACACGCCCTCACCCTTCACCTTGAAGATGGCTTCCTTGACGCCGCCGAGCGCACCGTCGGACTGGGAGATCATCTCGACCCGCCAGCGGCGCCCTTCGGCAAATCGGATATACATGCGGAAGAGATCGGCGGCAAATATTGCTGCCTCGTCGCCGCCGGTACCGCCCCGGATCTCGACGATCGCCGGCCGGTCGTCGAGCGGATCGCGGGGAATGAGGGCCGGCTTGATCTGCTGTTCGAGCTCCTCGATGCCGGCATTGAGGAGGGCTTCTTCAGCGCGTGCCTCATCAGCCATTCCCGGGTCGTCCGAACGAAAGAGCTCGCGCGTTTCGGCGAGCTCCTGGTCAAGCTTGTGAAGGCGGCCGCCCATGTCAACGAGCGGAGTCAGGTGGCGGTGCTCGCGTCCGAGCGTCGCCATGCGCTGCTGGTCCCTTACCGTCTTCGGATCGGAAAGCTCTGTCTCAACCTCCGCGGCGCGCTTGAGCGCGTCCGCGAGGCGGTCTCGAAGACTCAGGCGTCGCCGCTAGGCGCAGCGGCGGGCTTGCCGTACTTCTGCCGGAACCGCTCGACGCGGCCCGCGGTATCGACCAGCTTCTGCTTGCCGGTGAAAAACGGGTGGCAATTGGCGCAGATGTCGGTGTGAATCTCTGCCTGCGTGGAACGGGTCTGGTAAGAATTTCCGCAGGCGCACTTGACGGTCGCCGTGGCGTAAACTGGATGGATATCGGCTTTCATGGACGGATTCCGGGTGACGTGTATCGAGCCTCTAATAATAGCTAAATCGTATGGCTGAAACCAGTTAACGGGGCACTCGTTGTGCGTTGAGAGCGCCGCGGAGGTAGACGATTGTTCGACTGGATCTTACAAACGGTTGGCGAGTGGGGGCTTACTGGCGTGGGCTTGCTGATGTTCCTCGAGAACGTCTTTCCGCCCATTCCCTCGGAGCTGGTGATGCCTCTTGCCGGGTTCGCCGCGGCGCGCGGAACGCTGTCCTTCTGGCCGGCTGTCATCGCCGGCACGATCGGGTCTCTGGCCGGGGCCGGCGTGTGGTATGGCGTCGGCAGGGGCATCGGCCACGAGCGGCTCTGGAACTGGGTCGACGACCACGGCCGCTGGCTCACCCTGAGCAGGCGCGATCTGGACCGCGCCCAGAGCTGGTTTGAAGACAGGGGCGGAATGGCGGTAATGATAGGGAGACTGGTACCGGGCATCCGGACGCTGATATCAGTGCCCGCTGGAATCGCGAAAATGCCGATCGTGCCCTTCGTCGCTTATTCCGCGGCGGGGACAGTCATCTGGACAGCGATCCTCGCCTGGTTGGGCCACATGCTGGGCAGCCAGTACACAAAAGTGGAGAAGTTCATGGGCCCGGCGAGCTACATCGTGCTCGCGGCGGTCATCAGCCTTTATATCTACCGCGTGATCTCATACAAGCCGCCGCGCCGTGCCTCGTCACGCGGAAAGGGCGATGAGGGTCGGCGCACATCCGACATCCCGCCGAGTGAGCGTAGCTGAACGTCGGCAATAATGACAAGCCGGATGCCACGAAGCATTCAACCACTGTCATAATGGCCAGCGTCTCTTGGTACGAGCGTTGCCTTTCTCACGAGCGCTTCACCCACTCATCATCAAGGAGGACGAAAATGGTTTATAGAATGGCGAATGGAGCCCCGGTTTTCGGGCTCCGCCGCGAGATCGACAGACTGTTCGAGGATGCCTTCCCCCGTGACGAGCAGAATTGGACGCCCGCGGTAGACGTCAAGGAAACGGAATCGGAGCTGCGCCTCGAGGTCGAGTTACCGGGAATCAAGCCCGAGGATGTCGAGATCACTGCAGAGAACGGCTCGCTCACGCTGCGCGGCGAGAAAAGGGCAGTGCGCAAGGAAGGAGAACAGAACCGCTACCATGTGATCGAGCGCAGCTACGGGACATTCATGCGAACCTTTCAGCTGCCGAAGGGGATTGACGAGGAGCAGATCGCCGCGGATTTCGACGGCGGGATCCTCTCGCTGCGAATTCCCAAGGCCGCCCTTCCGCAGCCGAAGCGTATTCGCATCAACGCCGTCAACGGGCAGCACAGTTTCGCTGGCACTGCGCGCAGTGAAGAGAGGGCGAGAACGTAGGCGATGCAAGGTAGGCCGCACGCGGCCGCAGATTGTCCGGGGCCTCCGAAGGGGGCCCCTTTTTCTCTGTAATCTTTCCGGTTAAGTGACGGACCTTTCGGAGACGTAGATTACCGGATGAGTCGCTCCCGTCACCGAAGCGCGCCGGCGAAAATGCGAAAATTCCTGTGGTTCTTCGCGGTCGTGGTCATCGCGGGAAATCCTCTCCTTCGTCCCGGGCAGGCGCAGGTAGTCCCCTTCACGCCGCCAGTCGCCGCCGGCGAGCCCGGCTCCGAGCTGACGATCTACCTGCTCACCTTCGGCCAGGGCGACGAGGTGTGGGAATTGTTCGGCCACAACGCGATCTGGATCAAGAACCAGTCGCTGGGCACCGACATCGCCTACAACTGGGGTATGTTCGACTTCGCACAGCCAAATTTCGTGACGCGTTTCCTCACCGGCGACACTTCGTACTGGCTGGAAGGTTTTCCGCTCGACGCAATGCTCCCCGCGTACCGCGCGCGTAACCGCTCGATTCTCGCGCAGGAGCTGAATCTCACGCCAACGCAGCGCCTGCAGCTGCAGCGCCTGGTCGAAGAAAACGCACTTCCGGCAAACAAGTATTACCGGTACGACTACTACAAGGACAACTGCTCGACGCGCCTCCGCGACATGCTGGACCGCGCGCTCAGCGGGCAGCTTAGCCGTGCAACATCGGGAATCGTCACCACGGATACGTATCGGTCCCACACCGAACGGCTGACGCAGCGAAACGTCCCCGTCTATGCCGGCATCATGCTCGCGCTCGGCCATCCCGCCGACCGGCCGCTGTCGGTTTGGGAGGAGATGTTCCTGCCGGTCCGGATGGCGAACCGCCTCCGCGATGTGAAAATCGACGGCCCGGGCATCTCTATTCCGCTCGTGCGTTCGGAGATGACGCTGTTCACCGCCGGCCGCGCACCCGAGCCCGCGAAGCCGCCGCGTCTCCTCCCTTTTTACGTGGCGGCGGGAATCCTCCTTGCCGGATTTCTGGTCGCCCTCGTCAGTCGGGCCGAGCGCGGCGGACGCATGGCGATGTTCGTCACGACCGCAGTCGCAATGATCTGGAGCCTGGTCGCCGGGTTTTTCGGCAGTGCGCTCGTCGCCGCCTGGACGCTCACGAAGCACTTCTTCATGGGCTGGAACGAGAACCTGCTGCAGCTGAATCCGCTCTCGTTGCCCCTCTTTTTTCTCATCCCGCTCGCCGTCTACGCTGGACGAGGGGGATCGAAGGCGCGGAAGCTGAGCGGGTGGGTCGCGGTGTTGTCGCTGGCGGGATTCCTGGCGCAGGGAGTGGAGCAATTCTCTCAGCGCAACGGCGAGATTATCGGATTGGCACTGCCGCTGAATCTTGCGGTTGTGTGGGCGGTGTTCCGGCTGACTGCGTACAGGCAAAGTTTGTCTGTTGGACCGACGGCACGGCAACTGAGAGAGACGCAGATCCCCGCTTCGAGAAGCGTAGCTGAATAGTTT